>QNXQ01000178.1 GCA_003978875.1 Aquifex sp.
ATCCCTTCGGTTTAATACTCTACTCTGTTCTTTCCTTTTCTTTTAGCCTCGTATAATTTCTTATCCGCACATTCTATGTAATCCTCTATTAGCTTCTTACCGTCGTATACATCACTACACACCCCTATACTTACACTTACTCTTAATACCTTCTTATCGCATTTTATTTCCTTATTTTCTATTTTTTGCCTTACTTGTTCCATTACCTTTACAGCTTCCTCTAAGTCTGTGGAAGGCATCAGAACCAAGAATTCCTCTCCTCCATACCTGAATACGTAATCTGATTTTCTTACGTTTTTCTCTATTTCTTTAGCTACTTCCCTCAAAACTATATCTCCTACCAAATGCCCGTTCTCGTCGTTTAATTTCTTGAAATTATCTATATCTATTATCGCTATACTAAAGGCTCTTCCGCTTAGCATTGATAACTCCATTACATCTCGCATTATTGCCCACATTTTCCTCCTGTTTAACAATTCCGTTAATCCATCTCTTATTGCCTCTTGGCTATATTCCTTTAGGTTTTTTACGGATAATAAACTTATTAACCCATACGAAGCCTTCAAACACCTAACGTAATAATGATACGCGTTTACATAATCTCTATTTCTTATATTCCTGTAAACCTTTTCCGCAAATCTATGTAGTGTTCTATGGAGTCTATCTATTTCCTCTATCATTTCATTTTTCTCCGATAGATTCTTCTTTTTCTCCAATAACATCTTACCTAATTTACATTTTCTTTCATTTAACTCAACATTTTCTTTAATTTCTAACATTTTTACATCTTTTAAGAACTTTATTACCCATTCTATATGACTCTTTATTTCTTCATCTTCTAAATCTTCCTTTAGTTCCTTTTCCAGTATCCTCTCAAAAATATAGCTATCTCTACTTCCCTCTCTTACTAAAAACCTTTTTGCTATCTCATTGAGTATATCTACTGCCTTATTTTCGTCAATATTGTCAAATTTCCTTAATTCCTTCCATAACTGGTATAAAGTTTTTTCCTCAATTTCTTTTGTTTTTTCCTTGAAAATTCCTAAATATTCCTTACTCAAAACCATTTTGTTTCCCCCAATCTTTATCAAATTTTTTATTATAAAATTTTCAACCAATTATAAAGATACTTAGCGTATATCTTTAAATTAAATTATAATATAAAAAATATAAAGTAAAAATTTGAAATTATTTTTTTAATAAAGTTATAGAGCGATGGATAAAATCAAGCTGGAAGGGATTTTTAAAGACTTCTCAGTAATAGGGTTTGAAGTTTTGAGAAAAGGAGATAACAATGAAGAGTTCTTTTTGTTTATAGATGAGAAAACGGATTTTGAATTGTTTGTTGAAAACTTAAAAGCTTCATACAATCTTCCCGGAATTATTTTCCTTAACATTAAGCCCTGTACTCTTCTGGAGTTTCACACCCAAATATCCAAACTAATTAAGCCTAACTTTGTTCTTGAGATTAGAGAGGATTTCGTGTGTTCCGATGCTCTAAAAGAGCTGAAGAAGATTAAGGAAATCTATAACTTTAGGATTGCCATTGATGACTTTGGAAAATCTTTCTCCAATACGCAGAGGTTTCTCATTCTCAGACCTGAATTTGTCAAAATTGATATAAAGGATTTTTCGGAGACAGAAATCGCAAATTTTGTTTCTTTCTTCAAGAAAGCAAGAACTATTGCTATAGCGGAAAAAGTGGAGTCTTTACATGAATTCCTGCTTATTAAAAAGTTAGGCTTCGACTTGTGGCAAGGTTTCTTTGAAAAATATCTGAATACTTCCGTTAATTTCCTTCACGAAAAATTTAACACAAAGGAATCTTCCTGAAAAGACTGATTCTCCGCCACTTCCCTTATCGCTCCTTCTAAATCCTTTACATTTTTATCTAAAATCTTTTTCAGCTCTTTCCACTCCTTCAGGTTTTCAAGAGCTTGAATGTATTTCTTTACGAGTTTGGTGTTGAGGTTTTTATACTCCTTCTCGGCCAACTTATGAAGTTCTTTTGACAGCTCCGCAATGAGTTCCTGCCACTCCTCATCCCTCCACTCAAGCCCTGCTTTAACTATTGCTAAAAGAGGTCTCGCAAACTGGTCTCTTATAAAACCTTTCTTTACTTTGCTGACGAGGTAGTTTAATACTCCGCTGTAATAGTAGGCTACTTCAGGAGTGGAAGTTTCTAAGATTACTACATGGTGGTCTGTCTTTAAATTTTTATCTCCTTTAATTGCAACACTTACAAAACTTCTTTGTCCCCTATATATCACATACCACTTTTTCGGATTAAACTTTAGAAGTTTCCCTATTTTTACCTCCTTTATTAACCTTTCTATCAAAGGCTTGTCCTCAGGACTTACCCTATCTTTGAGCTGTCTCAGAAATTCCTTTAAATCTTTTTCCCCTTTATCCGAAAGGATAACCTTTAACGGTTCCACGTAAAACGGAAAAACCTTTCCCCTATAAATTAGCTTCTTTAGATACTCCACTTCAAAAAGCTCTATGTATGAACTGGTATTGTATAGCTTTATCTTGGGTGGAATACCTTCTATGTAGTCCTCTAAAACCAGTCCCGCATACCTCTCTTTTCCCTTTTTGCCCTCACCCCCGAATAATCCGCTCAGGTAATTCACTTCTTTATAGACCCTATCAACTTTCAAAACCCTTTCAAAATTAACTTCCTCAAAGTAGGAAAGCACTCCCTCAACACTCTCTTTAAAGGTATTTCTAAGCTCTCTTATTTCTAAATCCGCTTTATCATCTTCTTTGTAAACTCTTCCCTTAGGCTTTATCTCGTATACCTTACCTTCTCCCTCACCTACCAGCACTAAACACGCTCTCTCGCCATGCATGAAGGCATCGTAATTTACCCTAAATACTTCGTGAGGATACTCTTCCACCGCTCTTAAAGTCAGGATTTTTCCCGCTCCGTGGGTAGAACTGTCATACACTACACTCTCGGGCATAACGAAAAAAGTTTTCTTGCTCAGCTTAGCAAAAGCACCCAAAAATACGCTCGCTACATTTCCCCCCTGGATTACCGCTCCCGCAGGGTCTCCTTTTCTTAGCATATCCTTTGCAATACTCCTTAAAAGCTCTCCGTATTCTCCTTTCACTTCTGTGAGATGTATCCACGGTGGATTGGATAAGGTTATATCCGCTTCCTTCCTCTTTATCAGATAAACCGCAAAAAGTGAACTGATACTTACAGCCCAAACGCCATCTCCGTATTTGTCGATAAGCTCCAAAAGTTTTTCCCGATTTATAGCCTCAAAAAAGTATTCGAGCTTGGGATTAAGTTTTAAAACCTTCTCTATGCTTTCTCTTAACTTCTTAGCCCTGTTTATCTCCTCTTTACCCGTTTCTTCAAGAACGTACCTTATAGCTTTCTCAAAACCTTCTAAGTCTCTTAAGTCCACTTTCGTATACTGAAACTTGCTGAGGTTCAAAACCTCTACAAGTTCCCTTACCTGATAGAGAAATACAGGTTTCCTTTTATCTCCTTGAGTAAACAGCTTTCCCGTTGTGTTTTTCTCTTTTCCGAAAAACTCCGCACTGTTTACGTAAAAAATCAAGGGTGTAGGGTATTCTTCCCTTTTTGTGAGTATCCGATAAGTTAAAAGAAGCTCAGCCCTTGCAAGCATAACAGCCACAGGATTTACATCAAAACCTACTATCTCCTTTATAGCTTCTTCGGGTTCTTCACCTTCCTTTATCTTTTTCCTTAAAACTTCGTCCAAAAATGTTCCGCTTCCACAAAATGGGTCTAAAACGGTCCTTCCTTTGAACTCTCCAAGTCTGCTTGTCATAAACCTTACAAGCCACAACGGAGTGTAATACTCCCCGAAGGTTCTCCTATCCTCTGGACTTATAAACTCCTCGTAAAGGAGTCTGAATACGTCCGAAGATTTCTCACTCCAGTCAAGAGCTAAAATACGGCGTCTTAGCTCACCTAAAAACTCCTCAAAAACATCTTCCTTTATCTCCTTAGTCTCATACAGAATATAAAGCCATTCTAAAAAGGGAAGAGCTACGGAATACTTCTTGTATTTGCCCGTAAGAGCTTTTACGTCTTTTAAGTTGCCCTCAAAGATGTAGGAAAGTATACCGTTTGCTATAAGCTGTATGAGGGTATGCACTAAAAATAGCTCCTTTAACTTTTCTTCTTTTACCTCCTTTCCGTAAACGATTTCTAAAGCATTCCTGTATGCGGAAATAAGAGGTTTTATCTTTTCGTTTTCTTTAAACTTCTCGTAGAGGCTTTCAATTTTCCCGTAGAAAAGCTCCTTAAGAGGCGAAAATAGGAGCAAGAAATTAAAGGTAGTGAGCGGTATTCTTTCCCTTGAAACACTCAAAACAACTTCTTTTAAGGTTTCCCTTCCGGTTCCCAATAACTCCTTCTTTACCTCTCCGTTTTGAACTGAAAACCTATAAACTTCCGCTTCCCATTTGTCTCCTTTATCATCGGTAGCCCAAAATACCGCTCCGTAAATCTCTTTATATCCCGTCGTGCCTAAAACCAGTTTTGCGTATTCTTCCAGTTGAGAGATTCCTTCCGTCTTTTTCTTGACTTCATTGGGTTCTACTTCTCCCAAAAATCTCAAATTCCTAAAGGCTATATCTATCCTTTTAGAACCTACAAAAAACTCTGGCTCTACAAAGTGTTTATCCTCAAGGTATGCCCTTATGAACTCTACAACCGAGTTCTTTACATTTTCGTGAACGTGCATATTAAATAACATTTTATTTTCCTTGACTGTATGTAAATTTTTACTTACATTAATTCTATGCTGATAAAACCGAACGATATTCAAAAAGTGGGAAATCTTCTTATGGATACGGTTCACGAGGAAGAAATTAGACTCCTGAATGAGCTTTATGAAGCTCTCACAAAAAAAGAAATAAATAGGATCGATACCCTTATGGATGAACTTCTGGTGGATTTGGAAGACCATTTTACGACGGAAGAAGAATTAATGCGGGAGTTTGAATTCTTTGCATATCCTATGCACAAGGCTGAGCACGACCAGATGCGTCAGCGCTTTAAAGAGATTTACAACGCATGGAAAAAGAATAAAAATCCCGACGAAGTTATAAGGTTCTTAAAAGATGAAATGGTGCCGTGGCTCAAAAGCCATGTGGCACGATGGGACTCAACCACAGCTCAACAGCTCGGTGATTAAAATAAAATTTTATGGAAATAGGTGAGATTATTAAAAAAATTCTTCTCTTAATAGGTACCGAATTTCTGACATTTATAATAGCCATAATAGTTGGCTTTCCTTTGCTCCTTTTAATTATATTTATTTCCAACTGGATTTATAAGAAATTCGCAAAACGTTTTGAAGAGGAAATCAAAAAGAAATATCAACAGGATGAGTAATTAAGGTGTACTCCTTTAAAATTTCATAAACCTTTACTATCGGTAGTCCCATAACGGTGTAAAAGTTTCCGTGAATTTTTTCTACAATAGTAGCTCCGAATCCCTGAACTCCGTAAGCTCCAGCCTTGTCCATAGGCTCTCCCGTCTTTATATAGTTCATAATTTCTTCATCGCTGAGGTTTTTGAATTTAACCTTTGCAACATCGTGTAGTACAACTTTTCTATAGGGAGTCAGTATTGCTACTCCAGTAACAACTTTATGCCATCTTCCCGACAGCTTCCTGAGAATGACAAAAGCTTCTTCCTCGCTTCCCGGCTTTCCTATAATCTCTTTACCGAGGAAAACAAGGGTGTCAGCTCCAATTACCACAGAATTCCTGTTTTGCTTCCATACAGATAGAGCTTTTTCCCTTGCTAATTTTCTTGCCGTGAGAATAGGTTTTCCCTCTATTTTTTCTTCCCTTATTTTTGCAGGGATTATTTCAAACTTTAAACCCAATAGTGAAAGAATTTCAATGCGACGAGGAGAAGAAGATGCCAGAATTATCTTCATTCTTCTACTTTCTTAAATACAAGCGTGGCATTAGTACCCCCGAAACCGAATGCATTCGAAAGGGCAACTTTTACCGGATACTCAACCGCTTTGTTCGGAACGTAATCTAAATCACACTCAGGGTCTGGGTTCTCGAGGTTTATAGTAGGAGGTATGATTCCCGTTTCAATAGTTTTTACAGTAGATACAGCTTCTACCGCTGCAGCAGCTCCGAGAAGGTGCCCTATCATGGATTTATTTGAGGAAATTTTTAACCTATAGGCATGTTCACCGAACAGCTTCTTAATAGCCATGGTTTCCGTTTTATCGTTAAGAGGTGTAGACGTTCCATGGGCGTTTATATAGTCAACTTCTTCAGGTTTTATATTTCCATCCTCTAAAGCCAGTTTCATACATTCGTAAGCCCCTTCTCCACATTCATGAGGAGAAGTTATATGATAAGCATCGTCAGTAGCTCCGTATCCGACAAGTTCCGCGTATATTTTTGCTCCTCTCGCTTTAGCCCTTTCGTATTCTTCAAGAATAAGTATTCCTGCGCCTTCTCCCATTACAAATCCATCTCTATCTCTATCAAAAGGCCTTGACGCTTTCTGAGGTTCATCGTTTCTCGTAGAAAGAGCCTTCATAGAGGCAAATCCCGCAACACCTAAAGGCGTAATTGCCGCTTCCGTTCCTCCTGCAATTGCTATATCTATATCTCCCTTCTGTATAAGTCTGAAAGCGTCCCCTATGGCGTGATTCCCGGTAGCACATGCGGAGGTAACACAGTAATTTGGTCCCTTAAAGCCCCATCTAATTGCTACCAGACCGGCAGCCATATTGGATATTCCGTAAGGGATAAAGAACGGAGATACTCTCCTGGCTCCTTTTTCCCTGAGAATTTGTGTCTGGTCTTCTATGTCTTTTAATCCACCTATTCCGGTACCTATAATTACCCCTACTTTGTACGGGTCGTATTTGCTCTCAAGCAGTCCGCTGTCTTCGAGAGCTTCCTTCACCGCGGCTATGGCAAATTGAACAAAGCGAGAGGCCTTTCTGGCCTCCTTTTTATCCATAAATTCTTCGGGATTAAAGTCCTTTACCTCCGCTGCAATCTTTACGGGAATACCGTACTCGTCGGGATTAAAACTCTTTATGTAGTCTATTCCGCTTACACCTTTTACCAGATTTTCCCAGAATTTCTTTACACCGGTACCTATAGGAGTTACTGCACCTATTCCTGTAATTACTACTCTTCTTCTCATCCTCCTACCTTTTCTTTAAGGTATGCTATTACATCCCCAACGGTTTGTATCTTTTCCGCATCCTCGTCGGGAATTTCTATTCCGAACTCTTCTTCAAAAGCCATAATAAGTTCAACTACATCCAAGGAATCTGCTCCTAAGTCTTCAACGAATTTAGCCTCGGGAGTTATTTTTTCTTTTTCAACTCCCAATTGTTCCGCAATAATTTCCTTAACCTTCTCTTCTAAACTCATTGCCTACCTCCTTTAAAACATTCCTCCATTTACATGAATTGTTTCACCTGTTATATAACTTGCCAAATCGGAACACAAAAATAAAACTACATTGGCAACCTCTTCAGGGCTCCCGAATCTTCCCAAAGGTATCTGCTCCTTATACTTCTGTTTGATATCTTCTGACAAAACCGCCGTCATGTCAGTCTCTATGAAACCGGGAGCCACAGCGTTTACCAAAATATTTCTGGGAGCGAGCTCCTTTGCGAGAGATTTTGTAAATCCTATGAGCCCGGCCTTTGTAGTTGAATAGTTCGCCTGTCCTATATTTCCCGTAAAACCGACAACTGAAGATATGTTTATTACCCTACCCCACCTCTGTTTAATCATCTTTTTTATCGCATTCTGGGTTACTATAAATGTGCCAGTTAAGTTTACTTTTAATACCTCCTCCCAGTCCTGAAGATTCATTCTGAGAAAGAGCTTATCCCTGGTTATTCCCGCATTGTTTACCAGGATATCTATACCTTTAAATTCTGAGTAAATTTCTTCAAAGGCTTTGTTTATACTTTCTTCTTCCAAAAGATTCATCTCCACGGCGAGGGTTTTTACGGAATACTTTTGAGATATTTCTTCAGCTACCGCTTTAGCCCTTTCCCCCGATGTTCCGGTTATTATTACGGAACTTCCAGCGGAAGCTAATTTTTCCGCTATAGCTTTTCCTATTCCTCGTGTTGAACCGGTTACCAGGGATACTTTTTCATCAAGACGTATTTCCATTATGACTCTGTAATTATAGCAAAGTTTTAATTAGATTGCTATATTCTTTATAAAAGGATATGATTTTTATAGTTCTGCTCACGATTTTTTTAGCTTCCTGTTCCACAAAAGTTGAGGAAAAGAAAAAATATACATATAGGTTTCCTAAAACCTACGAAGTGCCAAAACCCTCAAGGGGAAGCCTGTATACCGTGCCCCAAAACGCATACCTATACGGTTCTGTGAGAGCTTCCCAGGTAGGGGACGTTATATACGTTAAGGTGGTAGAAAGTATAAACGCTATAGAAAGTGTTTCCTCAAACATAGGAAGAAGTGCTTCTTTTACTAACGCCATAACTTCCTTCTTCGGTATACATCCTGCTACCTTGAAGAATCTCGGAGCTGGGGGTAAATCTTCTTTCGCCTCGAAAAGCGGAAGTAAGTATCAGCAAACAGGAGTCTTGACTACGACTCTTGCGGGAAGAGTGGTAAAAGTTTTTCCGAATGGAACGATGCTTATAGAAGCCAAGAAGTATATAGAAGTGAATGGAGTCAAAAGGGAATTTATGGTTCGCGGTATAGTAAGACCGGAAGATATCGATTCTACCAATACAATCACAAGCGACAAGATAGCGGATATGGAAATTTTCTTTGAAGGAAAAGGGTATATGGTAAGAGGAGGAGAACCCGGATGGCTTGCAAAAATATTTGCTCTATTGTTTCCCTTTTAATACTATTT
>QNXQ01000020.1 GCA_003978875.1 Aquifex sp.
GAAGAGGGAGCAGAGCCTATAGTGGAGCCTGTATCCACATGGATTGAATACCTTATATATGAAAAAATTCTGGAGACCAAAGAAAGAGCTTTTAAGGACAGAGTTAAAGCCCTTAAAATTGTATCTCTTCTAAAACTTCTACATCTTTATTTCAGAGGAGTTTACAACCTCTACAGATTTGCTTTAGGAAACAAACCGGACCCATTGAAGGAGCAAAAGAAACTGGCAAAATACGCCCAGGATTATTACAACGTAAGACTTGCTGGAGGAGAGGGACATATGGAAGTGGGAAAACATATATACATGGTTAAACACAAGAAAGCCCATATGGTTATATCGGTAAAACCCTTTGGCTGTATGCCTTCGACTCAGAGTGATGGAGTTCAGTCTAAGGTGATAGAGGACTTAGGAGGAAGTATTTTCGTTTCTGTTGAAACTTCAGGAGATGCGGAGACGAACGTAAAAAGTAGAATTCTTATGAAAACGAAGCGAAGCTAAAGGCTTTTGAAGAGTACGAAAGAACAAAGGAAGAATTAAAGATAAAGGATGAGGATATAGAAAAAGCTCTACTGAAAAATCCTGAATTGAAAAATGCTAGCTTAAGGCTACCAAACAAATATATCTCCACTTCTGCAAACGCTCTTCTACTGGTTAAATAACTTTGTTACGTTTTCAAATACCCTTTTTGCTTCTTCGTACTTCTTTAAGAGCTTTTCTCCTTTTTCGGTAAGTTCAGCACCTTTACCTCTTTTTCTGATTACTACCCTATAACCTAACCTGCTTTCCATAGCCTTCAGGTGTTCCAAAGTTTTTTTGTAGGATATTCCCAGTCGTTTTGAGGTTTCCTTTATGGAACCCGTTTCCCTTATTCCTTTTAGAATTCGATACTTCAAATCTGTAAGAACGGGTTCTCCATCTTTTTCGAACCAAATTTTATACTTTAGCTTCATCAGTACTTCCGCTCCCCGAAGAGCAAAGTACCTATACGTACAATTGTAGCTCCTTCTTCTATAGCGACTTCAAAATCGTTTGACATGCCCATTGAAAGATGTGGTAAAGATACGTTGTATTCCTGCTGAAGTTCATCTCTCAGTTTTCTGAGTTTCCTAAAGTATGGCCTCACTTCTTCAGGGTTATCAAAATACGGAGGTATAGTCATTAGGCCTATAACTTTTACATTCGGAAGCTCAAGAGTATACTCGAAAAGTTCCTTTAGATTTTCCGGCTGGACACCCCCTTTCGTTTCTTCACCACCTACGTTTACTTCTATAAGAACCTCTTGAATTATATTATTTTTTAAAGCTCTTTTCTGTATCTCGTCCGCTAAATTTTTTCTATCCAGAGAGTGGATTAATACTACCTTATTCATTAAATACTTTACTTTATTCGTTTGAAGTTTTCCTATAAAGTGCCATTCGATATTTAAATCTTTAAGAGCTTCTAATTTTTTCAAGAATTCCTGCACTCTGTTTTCACCGTAAACCCTTAAACCACAATTGTAAAATTCCCTTATCACTTCAGGAGAAACGGTTTTAGAAGCCCCGAGCAATTTTGCACATTTACTACCTCTTGACGCTCTTTCGCAAGCTTTTTCGATTCTTTCGAGGATTTCTTCCAGTCTTTCACAAACGTTCATAGGAAATATTATGTGTAGAATGAATTCCTATGAGAAGGCTTATAGCTGCAAACTGGAAAATGAATAAAACCGTAAAGGAAACCGAGGAATACATTAAAAAGTTCTTAAAATTTGTCGAACACCCAGAAAGCAGGGAAATCCTAATATGCCCGCCTTTCACTTCCCTTCACGTTGCAAGTCAGCTACTCCAGGGAACAGGAGTAAAACTCGGAGCCCAGAATTGTCACTACGAGAAGAAGGGAGCTTATACAGGAGAAATATCAATACCCATGCTTCAAGAGTTGGGTTGTGAGTATGTAATAGTGGGTCACTCCGAAAGAAGACATATATTCGGAGAAACCGATGAACTAATTCATAAAAAGATTGTAGCCTGCCTTGAAATGGGAATAAGACCTATCCTTTGTGTAGGAGAGAAAAAGGAAGAAAGGGAAGCGGGAATGACCTTTAAAGTTATAGAAACCCAGATAAAACTTGCACTCGCTGGAGTGGAAGAACATATAGATAAGATAGACATAGCTTACGAACCCGTTTGGGCAATAGGAACGGGTACTCCCGCAACACCCGAAGACGCCGTAGAAGTACACACCTTCATAAGAAATCTTTTGAATGAACTCAATCCTAACAATGAAGGGAAAACGAGAATCCTCTACGGAGGAAGTGTCAAACCTGATAACGCGAAAGAATTTATGAAACATGATGCCATAGGCGGACTCCTGGTGGGAACTGCCAGTTTAGATCCTGAATCCTTTGCTAAGATTGTGTATTCCTTTTAGAGTAAGGAATACCAATAGAATTATCGGTATAAGCGATAGATTTGCCGGCTGGTTTGCCTTTTGAGTAAGTATTTTTGGAAAGAGAACTATACCCCAGAGGGATATAACGGCGAAAATAAAGGGTAAAACTACTTTCTTGAGTTCCCTAAACCTAAAGTAAAGGTATAGGGTAAATAAGGAGATAAAGAAGGGTAGGAGTGAAAATAGAATTCTGAATATCAGCTCTCCGAGGTATATCTCCGCATTCAGGCCGAATTTTCTACTCTTTGCGGATAGTTCTAATAAGTCCTTCAGCGATAAAAAGTCTATCTTCTCGGCGAACAACTGAACATCCTTGAGTGTAAGACCGAGGTCTATCCTCTTGTTGTAAAGAAATTTTCTTTTTCCTTCAAGGAAATTATAAAATTCTCCATTTATCGCAAACAGATTATCATCTTCCCATTTTCCCGTAAAAACTTTGAGTATTTCTACCGGATTTAAAGAAGATTTATTTACCTTTATTGAGTAGAGATTGAAAAGAGTTCCATCGGAAAGATTTAAATTCTCTATATAGTAGTAGCTTTTGAAGTTTTTTCCTTCCTTTAAAAACCAAAAATTCTTTATTACTCCACCAATTCTTTGTTTCTTTTTAAAGGTTTTTTCTATGTACCATAAATTACCTATAAGTTTTGGGAATAAAAATTGATTTCCCAGTATAAAAATAAAGGAAAGAAAAAGAGAAAAGGTAAGCAGAGGTGCGGAAAACCTCAAAGGTGATATCATAAAGCTCTGGAGTGTAAGGTCTATTTTCTTTTCAAAAATTCTCTTTAAAAAAAGGATTATAGCTATTGATAGTATGATAAAAGAGAGATAATAAAAGCCTAAAGGTAGCAGATTGAAAAAATACTCGAGAGCGATTTTAAAATTTTTTTCCTTGAAACCCAAGAGGAAGTCAAGTAAAGCGTATGTAGAAACGAGAATTACACTTACAAAACTTACCGCAGTAAATACCGTAAGAAAGTTAAGCAGGGTATATCTGTCGAAAAGCATATAAAGAAAATACTACCAGAAAGGATACCTGTATCTGGATTTGGTAAATCTGCCTTTCGAAATTATTCTTATTCCGATAGAGTTAAGAAAATCTATAAATTCCCTGTATCGCCATATTCTGTTGTCGCAAATAACAATAGTCCCTCTATCGGATTTCTGTCTTACTAACCTTCCCACTCCCTGTCTGAATCTTATGTAGGCTTTTCTCCTTTGGTATAAAAACGTGTCTTCTCCTCGCTCCTTTAGAAACTTTATCCTGTGGTAAGTTAAAGGCTCCTTAGGATTTTCAAAGGGTAATTTTGACATCAAGATACCTTTATCTCCCTTAACGTCCACACCTGTCCATAAGCTATCCAGTCCTATCAGAACCTTTATGTGGCCGTTTCTCAAGTACTCTATCAATTTTGTAAGGCTATCTTTTCCCTGAATGCCGACTTCTTCCTCTTCATCGAAGAGTTTTAAGTGTTCTTTATTAGTAAGGAGAACTAATACTTTGTCGTATTGGGAACGAAGGATGTAATAGCTGTTTAGGAGTTTTTCTTTCCAGTCTTCCCTTTTAGGATTTGTGTTCTCAATTATTACTGTGGAGCGCGTATAGTCATAGCTATGCTCGAGTTTATGGTATTCTCCCACAATTCCCGTAGTAAGGTAGATATCTTCGGGTTCAATAGTAGCGGAAGTAAGAACTACTCCTTTATAATCCTCAGGCTCTACAATACCCTGCGGAAATATATAAAAGGCTTCTAATCTGTAATTGTACCCGTTTAACTTTTTGCTCCAATTCCTGCTTATCTGAAAGCCTATGCCCTCTTCTTCCCTGTCCGCAAGTCCTATAAAAGCCTTAAGCTTATTTAATTTTCTCTTGTAAAAATCGAGCTTCTTAATTAAGTCTATTAAATCCCTCTCCTCCGAGGTAGGTTCCTCGTAGCCCGCGTTTAAATTTTCTATAAACTCCTCCTCAAATAACAAAGTATTTGCTATGTAGTCCTTAAAGGTGAAGCTTACCATTAACCTGTTTTCTGCAAAATCTCTTACTTCCTTTTTTATCTTTTCACGGAGTTTATTGACACTTATCCTCAAGGGTTCGTAGAGGAGTTCCCTCATTTGAGGGATATATTCTTTTAAATCCTCTAAAGGTATTTCCCTATCTTCCTCCGAAAAAAGCCCTTCAAAGTTCTTTATGAAGAATTCCTCAGCGGGAAGGTAAACACTTTCCCCTAAGAGTTTTTCTAATCCCCTTTGAACATCTTTAAACCAGTATAGAGATATACCGAAGGTGGTGGCGAGGGTAAGGTATCGGTCAAGTTCATGGGCTTCGTCTATTATAAGAATACGTTCCTTTGTATCAAAATCTTTGAGAGCTAAGAGCGAGTGATTAATAACGAGAATATCAGCACTCGCTTCGCGTTTTTTTACCCTACTCCAGTAATAACACTGGCTAAAATACGGACAGGTTTGCCTGTAAGCGTATGTGCAGTAATCTTCATCCACGTTAATTTTCGTAAGGCTTTCCATGGAAATACCGGTAAGGGTTAAATCCCCGTCCCACTCGGTTTCTATGAGAGTTTCTATTTCTAATCTATCTGCAGCTTCGATTTCTTCTTTGAAGAATCTATCCAGACAGAGGTAGTTTCCTTTACCTTTAATTACGGCGTAGTTAACTTTTTTACCTGTAAGAATTTTCCAATGACTTGAGAGGAACTCTATATCCCTCTTTAGTTGGTCTTGAAGGATCTTTGTCCCTGTTGAAATTATAGCTTTTTGCTGTCTTACAATTATCGGAATCAAATAAGCAAAAGTTTTACCCGTTCCCGTCGGAGCTTCTACAAGCTTTACTCCACCATTTTGTACCGTCTCATCAACAATGGATATCATATCCCTCTGAGATTTTCTTTCTTCAAATCCCTTTCTGATTAAGTATTCATAAAAATCCAAAGGAGTCATTTAAGAAAAAATATAGGAACTTAAAGATTCCTTTACTATTTCTATACCGTTACTGGTTCCTATTCTGTCCGCTCCCGCTTCTATCATGGCAAGAGCAGTTTTTAAATCCTTGATTCCACCCGAAGCTTTTACTTTAATTTTTCCCTTTCCTGCTTTTTTCAAAAACTTTACATCCTCCGGCGTAGCACCTTTTGGTGCAAATCCTGTAGATGTTTTTACAAAATCCGCACCTGTATCTATGCAAATACGAACAGCTTCATCCTTTTCTTTCTCGGTAAGATA
This sequence comes from Aquifex sp., assembly GCA_003978875.1. Lineage (GTDB taxonomy): Bacteria > Aquificota > Aquificia > Aquificales > Aquificaceae > Aquifex. The sequence goes on from QNXQ01000020.1 coordinate 5,665, forward strand.
GGCGGTTTCTATAATTACCTTGTGTACTACTTTCGGAGTTTCACGGAAAATCTCCTTAAGTTCCCTTTCAACGTAATTGAAATTCCCAGATTTAAAAGCGGAAATATTTATGACTATGTCCAGTTCTTCCGCTCCGTCTTCCACCGCACAAACAGCTTCTTTTACCTTTATCGGAGTTTTATTAAGTCCGAGAGGAAATCCAACTACCGAGCAGATTTTTATCTTCCCTTCACTACAAGCTTTTGCGAGTTTTACATGAAACGGATTTACGCATACAGCGTATATTCCTAATCTTTCGGATTCCTTTACGAAACTCTCTACTTCCTTTTCGGTAAAAAAAGGTTTCAGGATAGCGTTATCTATAAAATTCCTTATATCCATCTTCATTTGATTAAAACGAGAAAGGAATCTCCCTTGTAATTTTCTGCAGGCATACCTATATCGTAATCCCCGAAAACGTAATGAACAATTACTGGGAAAGGATAATCCTTTAACTTCACAATACCTTTTGCCCTTATTACCTCCTTGGGAAGGGATTTTAAGAAGTTTACGAGTTCCTCTTCCGTGAGTTCTTTCTCAAAATGAATCACTTCCTCTTTTCTATTTTCGTGGGAATGAATATGAATATTTTCTTTAAGGTCTACAGGTGCTCCCGTTCCTTTAAACACTTCCGCCGGAACTTTTCCGTAAACCGCTCTGTAAATTTTATAAAAACTTTCCTTTTGCTCCGGAGAAAAGAGGTTTACTACTTTATACTTGTCTTTGATATTTCTTACTTCTTCCTCTACCCTGACTATATGTTCCTCGTCCACAATATCTATCTTATTGAGAACCACTATATTTGCCGTTGCAAGTTGATACTTTGCTGTTTCATCGTCTTTATACTTAAAGAAATTTTTTGTATCTACTACACATATAACGCCTTCCACAAATAGACCGAGAGTCTTTAGACTAAAAACTATAGGGAAAGGTTCTGCAGTTCCCGAAGTTTCAACTATAAGCACTTCTGGATTATAATCTTGAATGAGCTTTTGAACTGAGCTTTCAAATTCAGCACTCAGTTTACAACATATACAACCTTCCGAGAGTTCTATAACTTCTGAATAAACGTTCTGTAAAATTTTCCCGTCTACACCTACTTCACCGAACTCATTTACAATTATTGCAACCTTTCTGTCTTTAAGATGTTCTTTTACAGAATTTATTATTAAGCTCGTCTTACCGCTTCCTAAAAAACCCGTTATCACAAAAGAGGAAATCATAGTTTTTAAGTATAGACTTAAAGAAAGATTTACCGACCTGCTTTCCTCATATTTCTCAGATGCTCTACGTAAGTTCTGGAAAAGTAATGTTTGCGCCCGTACCTGTCTGCAACGAAGTAAAGGTAGTCGACATCTGCGGGATAAAGTGCAGCTTTTAGAGAAGCAAGACCGGGATTGGATATAGGTCCAGGAGGAAGTCCGTAATACATATAGGTGTTGTACGGGTCGTCGAGTTTATAAAATTTTTTCAACAATTTTCCCTTCCAGAAACCATTTCTTTTTGCAGCGTATATGACCGTAGGGTCTATTTGTAGTTTCATACCCCTTTTTAAACGGTTGTAAATTACGGCTGCTATTAACGGTTTTTCCTTATCCAGGAAAGTTTCCTTTTCTACCATAGAAGCTACAGTTACCCAGGTCTCCATTGAGAGATTTTTCTTTTTTAACTCTCTTCTCATTTCCTCGGTTTTAGAAAGGAAGTTTTTATACATAACATCTATTACCTTCAGAGGATGAGTATTCCTTGAAAAATAGTAGGTATCCGGAAATAGGAAGCCTTCCATAGAGGGAACATTAAGATTGTATTTCTCGGCTACCTTTTCCGATAGTGCGTATTTTAAGAAATCTTCTCCATTACATATATTGTTTTTCTCCAGATTTTTAGCTATTTCAAAAAGGTCATCGCCCTCCTTTACGGTAATTTTGTAAAGTTTAGTTTTACCTTCTTCGAGGATTTTATACACATCGTAAACACTCAGGAAACCTTTAAACTCATATTCCCCCGCTTCCAATTTACTTCTTGTAAATGCATGAAGAATTAAAAAGTAGTATTTTGAACTTATAATTCCCTCATTTTCCAGTTTTTTTGCAATATCGGGAACCGGTGTACCGTATTTAATCTCAACTACTTTAGGTTCTATATATATTGGTTTTACAATTTCATAAGCCACATACCCTATAGCGCCCAATACCGCGAGTAGATAAAAGAAAGAAAAAAGTAGTTTTCTCAATCAACCTCCTCCTCTAAAGCCCTATTAACGGCTTCTTCTATATTAATTTCACTCCCTCTTTTACTTGCAAGAACGAAAAATTCTTCGTTTCCCTTAGTTCCCTTCGGTCTTGCCTTTGTAATTCCAAGAATCTTAAACCCTTCATCTCTTAGGAAATTTATCACTTTTTCAAGAGCTTCCCTTTTATGTTCTATTTCTCTCACTATTCCCTTTTTAACTTTCCTGGGACACAGTTCAAATTGAGGCTTTACGAGAACCAGAAGCAAACCCTCTTCCTTTAGAAAAGGAAATACGGAAGGAAGTACTTTTGTAGAAGAAATGAACGAAACATCACAGGTAATGATATCTACCTTTTCCGGAATATGCCTGTTTGTAAGCTCCCTTGCATCTGTTTCTTCGTAGAGAATTACTCTCGGGTCATATCTGAGTTTATAGTCCATTTGTCCTTTGCCTACATCTACAGCGTAAACTTTTTGGGCGCCGTGCTTTAACATACAATCTGTAAAGCCACCTGTGGAAGACCCTACGTCAAGAGCTATTTTCCCTTTCAAATCAAGATTAAACTTTTTTATCGCCCACTCTAATTTTTCTCCTCCCCTCGATACATACTTGGGTAGCTCCTTTACTTCTACTTTTTCATCTCCTTTCAACTTATAGCTGGGTTTATCTATAACCCTTCCGTTTACGAGAACTTGTCCTGCCATTATGACAGCCTGTGCCTTTTCACGGGAAGGAACCAGTCCCATTTCGGTTAGGTATTTATCGAGTCTCATAAAAATTTAAAATAGTTTTCCCTTATTCTACGTTCGCAGCTTGTTGCTTGATTTTATCTATCTCACTTTTTACCTCAACTGTGTACTCGGAAAAATCTGGAATCTTATTTCCAAGTGTGGTTATTTCCCTGTGCATTTCTTGGGCGAGAAACTCTAACTTTTTACCTACTTCTCCATCGCTTTCAAGAAGTTTCTTAAACCTCTCTATATGGGTTTTTAACCTTTGGACTTCTTCATTCACATCGTATTTTTCAAGAAGAAACATGAGCTCGTTTAGAACCGTGGGATGTTCTTCCGGAAGATTTAAAGCGTTAGCCCTTTCGAGAACTCTATTTTTAATTTTTTCTTTTACAAGTTCTTTATTTTTATCCAGAATATTTACGATTTTTTCAATTTTATTT
>QNXQ01000044.1 GCA_003978875.1 Aquifex sp.
CAAAGCCCGTTATAATGCCTATAAGGAAGTTGATTGGAAATACGTATACGAAAACATAGGAAAAATTCCCATAATTGACGGAAGAAGACCAGAGTTTTACTTCGGTATAGGGAAGTTTCCCGCGGCAAAGAAATACGGACATATTCCCTGTTCAGTTCCCTTTTCATGGGAATGGTGGATAAAAAAGGATAAAGAAACAAATAAGCTCTATATAGATTTTCCAAGATACGCAAAAGACTCTCTTGCAAATCAAGGTATAGATAAAGAGGATGAGGTTATTTTATTCTGCTTCGGTGGAACGGGAGCGGCATTCATATACTGGGTTATGGATGTTTTAGGTTATAAAGGCATGAGAGTTTACGATGCTTCAAAAAGGGAGTGGGAATATTTAAACCTTCCATTAAACAGATTTGTTTGGGAAACTTTCAAGGATTGTAGTGTAAGAAAAAATAATTAAACCTCATAAATTCTATCCAGCAACTCACCAGCTTTTTCTTTATTAATGTTTTTTAATTTTTTATAAATTTCTCTCGCTTTGTCTATTTTTCCGGCTCTTACGTAGGCTATTCCTAATTTAAACAGGAGTTCCGGGTCATTAGGTCTTTTCTTTACTTCTTCTTCTAGCTCTTGTGCTAACTTTTCAACCAAACTTTCAGCCATTTTGCTAAAGGTTCCCTTCTTTCCGAACATCATTACACTCCGTGTTTATAAAAAGGATACTTTATTCCCTGATAACTGCCTCTTTCTTCGAGCACCTTTCTCACTTTCTGTATAACTTCGTTTTTGTACTTAAAGGTACACCATTCGGGAGCTACTAATCTTTCCTCATCCGTTTCTCCGGTGATTCTGTGAACGACCATATTGGGAGGGAGCAATTCAATTACATCTGCACAATACTGGGCATATTCGTCCATAGATAAAACTTTGAATTCACCGTTAAGGTATTGTTTTTCCATTACTGTACCTTTTATTACGTGAAGTGGATGTATCTTTATACCATCTACTGGAAGGGATGCTATCAGTTTAGCGGTTTCGATAAAGTCCTCCTTGCTTTCTCCTGGAAGCCCTATTATCATATGGGCACATACCTTTAAATTTCTCCTCTTGGTTCGCAGAACTGCATCTACAAAATCGGAGACTCCGTGTTGTCTGTTAATTTTTTTAAGAGTTTCAAAGTTAGCACTCTGAAGTCCGTATTCGACCCAAACCTCCAGTCCTTTACTTGCATATTCATCAAGGAGTTCTAAAACTTCATCGGGAGCACAATCAGGTCTCGTACCGATGTCTATCCCTACAACATTCTCGAACTTTAGTGCTGTATCGTAAACTCTTTTTAACGTTTCTATATCCGCGTAAGTGTTGGTATAAGATTGATAGTAAATAGTAAAGTATATATCCTCTCCATACTTTCTTTTAGCTCTCTCAATTCCTTCCCTTATTTGCACTTCCAAGGGAATGGTAGGAGAAAGCATTGAAGGTTTTGAACCGTCATAACAGTAAGTACATCCACCTCTTCCCTTTGTTCCATCTCTATTTGGGCAGGTAAAAGGGAGTGCTACGGTAATTTTTTGAACTCTTTTTCCGTATTTTTCTCGGAAGTAATCCTTAAGAGAGTAGTAAAGCCTTTTTTCCGTTTTTAGCTCGGTCATCTTTACAAATATTAAAAAATACCTTAATAAGCTCCTCAGTCTATGGGAAAGCTCAGCTTAAATTTTTTCCACTGCTTGTTTTTCTAAAAAGCCCACAAGGTGTCGGAACTTCCTGTCCCTTTTTTTCCTTTCTTCTACCTTTCTGATAGCGTGAATAACGGTGGTATGGTCTTTTTTTCTAAATACCCTTGCTATTTCTATTAGGCTAGCAGAGCACACCTTCCTGCATAAGTACATCCCTATTTGTTTCGCCTCGCTTACCCTTCTTGTCCTTTTATCCGAAAGCAGCTCTTCGGGTTTCAAAGCGTAGTAATTAGCAACGAATTCTAAGATTTTTTCCAATTTATTTTTCTCTTTCCTTTCGGGAAGTTTTTCGAAACCTCTTAGTTTTATAAGTTTTATTTTCCCTTCTATTTCTCTGACATTCTTCGTATTTTGAAGCAAGAAATTAATCAATTCCGAGCTTGCCTTTATGTTGTACTGTTTTAGCTTCTCTCGGATAATTTTGAGCTTTGTATTTGTATCCAACTCTATTTCTACAAGAATTCCACCTTCAAACCTGCTTACGAGCCTATCGGAAACATCGGTGAGTTTTTGCGGATGCCTATCTGAGGCAAGTATTATTTGTTTTTCTAAAAGGTACAAAGTATTAAATATATTGAAAAACTCTATCTGGGTTCTTTCCTTTCCCGAAAGGAATTGAACATCATCAAGGAGAAGTAAATCAACACTCTTATACTTATTTCTAAACTCGTTAATTTTACCGTGTTTCAGGTATTCAACCATTTCCTCTGCAAAATCGTTTGCAGACGAATAGATAACTCTATACCCCCTTCTCTTCGCTTCATTTCCTATTGCCTGAAGGAGGTGTGTTTTCCCCGTTCCTACACTTCCATATATGAATATGGGATTGTAGAGATAACCTAAGTTTTCTAAAGCTTCTCTTACTATTTCGTAAGCAAATCTATTTCCCTCCCCGACTATAAAGTTATCAAAAGTATATCTCGGGTTCAGAAAGTCCTGGATTTCTATTCTTTTTTCTTCATTATCTTCCTTTTCTTTTATCTCTATAAGATTTCTTAAATCTTCTTCTAAGAAACCTTCCAGCAGAGTTTCTAACCATTCCCTATAGTCAGAGTTAGGAGCTATAAAAAGAAATTTCCCATCTTTAGTTTTTATTTCGAATTTTTTTAAAAATTCCCCCGCGTAGGAGTCTATACTCTCTATTTTTTTTATCAGTGCTTGTACGTTCATTTTATTGAAAATCAATTATGAAATAAAAATAAAACAAAGGAAAGGGAAAGTTTTAAAGAACCTCAACGACTTACGAAACTAAACATAAGTTATTTAAAAAGAGTTAAAAATTTCTCCCTTTCCACTGGAGGTAATTCAAGGACTTTAAGGTTTTCAAGAAGATGTTCAATTTTACTCATTCCTATCAGGAAACTACCCACTCCCGGAGTACTTCTTACAAACTGTATTGCTACGTGCACGTCATTATCAAGTTTAAAGAAATCCTTTAGAGATTGAGGAACTCTTCCTATAACATTTCCCTGGTATATGGTAGCGCTAATGTATGTATAAATTCCTAATTCCTGAGCTGCCTCCAATGTTGATAGATTCCTACCGTTCACAGTTTGGTTTTTTAATGTAAAAGCTTCGGGCATTCCTAAGTTGTAAGGAAGTTGGATGAATTTGAAATGGTGTTCTTTTCCCGCAACACTTTCTGCTATTTCGACGAGTTCCTTTAAGTTTAAATACTGCCTTGAAGCTGGTGTTAACCTAAAACCGTGCCAGGTTGCAAGGCCGTAGTATCTGAGCTTTCCTTTTTCCACTTTTTCCTCAAGGAGTTCAAAGCATTCCCTTATTTTCTCGTTAAATCTTTCCCTTTCTATGTAAAGAAGTTGTTCCTCAGGATTGTGAAGGAAGTAAATATCTATGTAATCAGTTTTAAGATTTTCAAGACTCTTATTGAAGCACCAGTTTATAAATTCCTTTCCCAAGTAATGTCCTTGAGGAGTCATTTCCTTTATGTCAATTATTCCCGTTTTAAGAAAATTCTCTTCAAAATAGTCTTTAGGGTCTATTTTGCTATCTACATCGTAGGGAATATACCCGCCTTTTGTAGAAACTATAGCCTTATCTCTTCCCACTTCACTCAAAACTCTTCCTATAACTCTTTCACTCTTCATGTACCTGTAATTAATTGCCGTGTCTATTACATTTATTCCTTTTTCGATGGCTGTTTTAATCGTTTGGTAATAACCAGCATCTGTCTTTTCATCCAATTCGCCTAAATACGTACCTATTCCAATTTCTGAAAGTTTTAAATCGATAAATTCTTTGTAAATCATGATTTAAGATTTTATTTTTAAAATTTTTTAAATGAAAGCATTAATATCAGTTTACAAAAAAGAAGGTGTAGATGAGCTCGCTAAAGCGCTTGAGTATTTGGGTTACGAGATAATTTCCACAGGTGGAACGGCAAGATTTCTAAAGGAAAAGGGAATAAAGGTAAAGGAAGTTTCTCAGTTAACAGAGTTTCCTGAAATATTGGAAGGAAGGGTAAAGACTTTGCACCCGAAAATTCACGGTGGAATACTTTACAGAGACTGGGTTGAAAAAGATAAAGAAGAGATAAAAAAACTCGATATAGAACCAATTGACATCGTAGTTGTAAATTTATATCCCTTTGAGGAAAAGCTAAAAGAAGGTCTCACAGATAAGGATTTAATGGAATTTATAGACATAGGAGGGCCAACACTTATCAGAGCCGCTGCGAAAAACTTTTTCAGGGTTGTTATTTTGGTAGACCCGGAGGATTACAGCTGGACTATTGAAAAACTGAAAAAAGGAAATCTAACTCTTCAGGATAGAGCTTATCTTGCCTGGAAAGCTTTTTCTCATACGGCTTACTATGACGGAGTTATCTCTCAAGCTTTTAAAAAACTTTACTCCATAGATTCCTTCAACAAGGAAGAGGCTCTTCCTATAAAACTGAAGAAAAAACTGAGATATGGTGAAAACCCTCACCAGAGGGGATACCTATACGAAAATCCTCTGGAGGATATAGGAATTACGAAGGCAAGTGTACTTCAGGGTAAAGAAATGTCCTTCAACAATTACCTCGATGCTGACTCTGCAGCAAGGCTCGTCAGTGAATTTCCCAACCAAACTGTATGTGCAATAATTAAGCACAATAACCCTTGCGGTGTAGCAATAGGTGAATCCGTAAAAGATGCCTTTATTAAGGCTAAGGAAGCCGACCCTGTGTCTGCTTTCGGAGGAATAGTTGCCTTCAACGATAAAGTGGATTATGAAACCGCTAAAGAGCTCACCTCTATGTTCCTCGAAGTAGTTATTGCTCCCGAGTACGACGAAGATGCTCTATTGGAGCTTTCTAAGAAGAAAAACTTAAGAGTTCTCAGATTTTACGGTTTTCAAAATGCTTTTGATGTAAAGAAGGTAAGCGGAGGATATCTCCTTCAGGACGAGGATACTGTTCTTTACGAAAAGTTGGAAGTAGTAACACAGAAAGAACCAACGGCTGACGAAATGGAAGACTTAATATTTGCATGGAAGGTTGTAAAACATACGAAATCCAATGCCATAGTAATAGCAAAAGGAGGAAGAACATTAGGAATAGGTTCCGGAAACGTCTCCAGGGTTGACAGCTTAAAGTGTGCTATAAACAAAGCTAAAGAATTTGGTTTTGACCTTAAAGGTGCAGTTGTTGCCTCGGAAGCCTTTTTCCCGTTCAGGGACAGTATAGATATAATGGCTAAAGAAGGCATTACCGCCGTAATTCAGCCTGGCGGTTCTATTAGGGATAAAGAAGTTATAGAAGCCTGCAACGAACACGGAATATCAATGATATTTACCGGCTTAAGACATTTTAAACATTAAGACTTTTCGTCTTTCTCCTTTATAACTTTTTCCAAAAACATAGTAATTCCCGCAATCCCGTAAGCACCATTCTTATAGCACATCTTTATTCTTTCCCACGTAATTCCTCCCAGGGCGTATACTGGGATTTTTACCGCTTCCGATACCTCCTTCAGAGCTGTCAAACCTAAGGGCTGTACTTGAGGATGTGAGGTTGTTTTAAATATAGGGCTCAAAGTTATAAAGTCCGCCCCTTCTTTCTCCGCATATTTTGCACTATCGAGAGAGTGAGCGGAAAAACCGACTATAAAGTCAGGATTTATTTTCTTTACTAATGAAGGCGGGAAACTGTGTTCGGGAAGATGAACTCCATCGGCACCCACAGCAAGGGCTATATCAAACCTTTCATTTATTAAAAACAGGGCTTCGTACTTCTTCGTAAGCTTTCTCACTTCCTTAGCGAGCTTATAAAGTTCCCTGTCATTTAAATCCTTCTCCCTTAGTTGAACCATTCTCACTCCGCTTTGAAGTATCTTTTCAAGTGTTCCCCCAAAATCTTCACCGTATTTCTTCCTATCCGTAATCGCATACAGACGAGGCAGTTCCATAAAGTTTAAGTTTACTCGTTTCTCTTTTTCTTCCATACGAGATAAATCGTTAAGATGACTCTAATATTGGTAATGATGGCCAGTAAGATAAATAAGGCTTTAATCCACCCAAATAGTGTAAATATCATTATCAAGAAAATCCTTTCATCCCTCTTTCCGAGTAGGTACCTGAGTTCCTTTATTACTGCGTAAGCATCTTCGCAGTAAGCTCCTTTATACCGCTCTGTAGAGTAGCTCACCATAATTGTTCCAAAGAGAGCCAAGAACACCCAGGGCATAAAAGCCCAAGAAGGTTTGATATAGAAGGCAAGAGCAGAAAGGAATGCAAAATCAACGTATCTATCAAGCACGGAATCAAGCCAAGCTCCGAATTTAGTAGTCCTTATCTGAGCGCGTGCTATCTCTCCATCAAGACCATCGAGCATAGAACTTATCTGAAGGAGTATTCCACCTAAAGCCGGAGAAAAGAAAGCAACCACAGCGGATAGCATTCCCAACAGAAAAGTAAATACAGTTAACTGGTTAGGAGTAAACTTATCAACCAAGTAGGGAGATATTCGCGTAGAAACTTTTCTGTTTAAATTCCTCGAAATAAATCCATCTCCCACTCCCTTGATAGCGGTTTTCACAAGGAGCTTCTTCCCTTTTTCTATATCCTTGGGAGTATCAATATCCATCCAGAAGTAGCCAGATACCTCGGTACAGGGAATTCCCGCACTTTTTGCCAATTCACTCATAGTAAGAACTTCTTTCTCTTTGAGGATCTCCTCTGCAACACTAAATATGGAATCTTCCAAAATAAAAAATCCCGTATCAAAACCCTCGTATTCTTTCAAATCTTTGCCTATATTTTCTATTCTTCCGTCTTTACACTTTACTTTTGTAGCTTCATCCCTGTCTATGTAAAGCCCTACCTTATCAACAATTAAGCCGTTTCCTTTTAGAGCTTTCTCCAAGAATGCCTTTTCATAAATGTGGTCGGACATAACCACACCAAACCTTCCTTTTACCTTTTCCTTTGCCAGGTAAAGGGAATAGCCATTTTCTTTTTCAGGATGTGGGTTACAAATTATCTCCGCATGAAATTTATGTTCCTTTAGGAAATTTTCTATACTCCCTTTAAATTTTTCGTTTATGACAATCACGAAACGTTTTACACCGAGTTCTTCTAACTGTTTAATAATTCTGTATAGAAGTTCCCTTCCTGCAACTTTCACAAGTGCTTTAGGAATATCGTTTGTGAAAGGTCTTAACCTACTTCCCTCTCCTCCTGCAAGTATAACAACAGTTTCCACCATATTGCTTTATTTTATCTGTTTAAGATAGTTTTTCCCTTTAACTACTATGTCTAAAACCTTTATTATGTCCTCTTCGAGTATTGTTGAAAGTCTGAGGAGTGTTTCCTTCAATTCGGTGGTAGAAATTCCCTGGGTTCTGGGCAGATATATAACCTCACAGTATTCTTTCAGGTAGTCGAACTTTCCTTTCCAATCGTCACCCATAACAAAAACGTCAACTTTATACTTTTTGATATCCTCTATCTTTTGTTCCCAGCTTTTCTCAGGGATAACCAAATCTACATACTTTATGGATCGAACTATTTCCGCTCTGTGTTCATAGGGAAACACTGACTTTTTACCCTTTATTTCGTTAAACTCATCCGTTGATACTCCTACTATTAGATAATCTCCCAAGCTCTTAGCTCTTTTGAGCAAATTAAGGTGTCCTATGTGAAACAAATCAAAGGTTCCGTAAGTAATTACAACTTTCCCTTTTTTCTCAAGCATTGAGGGAATTATAACAAAAGATTAAAAATTTATGGCTCAACAACTACGCAGTGGTAGTGATTTATATAGGTCTCAATAGCCTTCTCTATATCTTCCTTGCTTACCTTCTGAATCTTCTCTGGATACTCTTTATCCATTTTCCAACCTAAACCCATCACCTCGAAAAATCCAAGGTACCAAGCCTGTCTTATCCTTGTTTCATGATCGAGTAAGAAATCTCCGATGATTTTTCTTTTTGCAATCTCTATCTCTTCGTCGGTTATATTTTTATCGGAAACAGTACTGATTAAATCCTTTAGGGCATTCTCCTTCTTCTCGGGAGAAGTCCCTATATATGCAAACAATCTGGGGGAACTGTATCTCGTCGGATAAAAGGAATAAGTGGCGTAAGCGTATCCCTTTTCTTCCCTAAGTCTTCGGAAAAGTTTCGATGTCATTCCTTCACCGAGGATACTGTTGAAGACTTTAAAGGTAAAGTAGTCTTTACTTCCTTTAGGTGGTGCATTGAAAGCACATAGAATTGTAGCTTGTGTTCCCTCTCTTTTTACTCTTGCAACCTCGTTCGAATTTATTTTTATACCAACCTCTTGAAGTTTGTATTCTCCGGCAGGTATATCCTCAAATGCTTCCTTTAGCAAAGGAAGGACTTCTTGGCCGTTAAAGTCTCCCACGAGAACAACTACGATATTTCTTCCCTTCTTTATTTCTTCAAATCTCCTTATAAGGTCTTCTCTTTTTATTGTCTTTAT
>QNXQ01000106.1 GCA_003978875.1 Aquifex sp.
GTATTCTTCAAGCCATTTTTGCGGTTCTTCGTCGGAGTAGAGTCTAAAACCTTGAAGAGTTTCTTCGTATTTAAGATTCATATATCACAATATAGGTATCTCTTTTTAGGAAAGTTTATTTCGTAAAAGTTCAAACCAGCACTTTTTCTTCTTTTAAAAACCTTTCTTTAATAGCTTTAATAACCTTATAAAAGGGAACGTTTTTTAGTCCGAGTTCGGGAACTATGTAGAGACCCTCCGGCTTGATTTTTTCTAAAATTTCCTCCAAGACTTCAAAGTTTCCTTCCCATCTGTCGCCCACGAGTTCTTGCCATAAATAGACAACTTCTCCCTTATCATTGACGTGAATATCAATAAGACTTTCCTTTGTATCTACAGGTTTGCCCTCTAAACCGCTATCCAGTTCATAAATCTCTCCTAAGTAATATTCTTTATAATGCAAAATCATCTCTTATAGATAATGGTATATCTTTCTGACTTCCCTTCAAGAATATTATTGGCGTTTTCAAGAGGATAAACTGTATAGATAATAAAACTATCACTTCCAACTACAACTACTACCAGTTGGTTCTTATACCATTTCCCGTATAGATAAGCCCCTTCTTTGTCGTGCAATATCACATCGGGGTTTTGTAAGAGTTTTTCAAGATTTTCGGTTCCCCACTTCCTATAATGAATTTGCCATGCTTTTTCTTTGGGTAAAATAGGAGTTTCCATTTTTCTCCGATAGAATTCCGTCAAAACCCTCTCATTTCCGAGTAAATCCTCTATAACTTTCACGATTTTTGTGTATTCCTCTCTTAGAGGATGCTTTATATGGTTCCCCTCTCTGTATAGGCTCTTTGCTCCTATGCCAAGAACTATTCCGAGCTCCTTTAGTTTCCTGTCGCTCAGAGCTTTCTTTATCTTCTTCCAATCTTCTTTATCTATTTTGAACTTTCCTAAAAAATCCTTTTCCCTTAAATACCTTCCGGTTTCGGGGTCAAGGTCTATTATCTTTTGTAGCGGGAATCCCAGCTCGTCTAAGGCTTTCAAATACTTGTGTTGTCTTATTAGAGGCTTTAGATTGTATTTGGGACTTTCCTTTATTTGATTTTTCTTTGAACTGTATACGGGAAGAAGATAACACAAACAGTGAGGATGAGGTTTTCTTTTAGGAACTTTGTCTTTAGGCCATACTCCTTTGCCGAGACCAAACTCCACAGAAGCGTAAACATCGCATATGTCAGGTTTCGGATGTGACTTTGAAAGCTTCCATCTGTAGCCCACAATGTCAGGATCGTCATAGGTTGCCTTTATTTGGACTTTGTGAAATGTGTTTGCCATTTCCGTAATCGTTATCCTTTGAATCCTTCCGAGGGCATCTTTTTTAAGGTAGGTTTCAATGGCTCTTTTCATAATCTCGTTGCTTTCCTTCTCTAAGGCTTTCTTTAGCTCACTTATTAAGCTTTTTCTTTCTGCATACCTTGCACCTTCTAAAGCCTTAAGAGTTTTTTCAAGTTTCTTTATAAGCTTCTCTAACCTTTTTCTATCTTCGGGAGTTTTGATATTGAGTGATAGAGCTTTTTTGATTCCTTCTAAATACTTCAGCCTTAAAGAGTCTTCTAAGGAACCGTTAAGCTGAAGGTAGCTCTCTATCTCATAGGCAATCATTAAAGCTGTCTTTTTGCTTTTTATTGAGTTTGCGATAATTTGAGCTACCGTTTGCCTCAGCTCGGAATCCCATTTCCACAGCCTTTCGGAAAGCCTGAATCCGTCGGGATAAACCTCATTTACAACTTCTTCTACCACAGAGCTCAGGTCTTTTTTTGTCATTTCGGAAGAGATTTCTACGACTTTTGATATGGCTTCGTAAACTTTTCTTGTGAGGCTTGAGGAAAGCCGAGTGAGTAGGATCTGTTCTTCTTCAGTCTTTTCCTCCTTTTCAAGTATTTCCGATAGCAGCTCTAAAAACTGCTCTATTTCTTCCTCTTCTTCTTCAAGAACTTGAGAGATTAGCTCCAGGAATAGTGTTCTAAGTATTTCCCAGTTCATTCTTAAGCTGATTGTCTATTCCTTCTAAGCCTTCAATTTCTTTGTCTATTCTTTCTAAAGTTTTGTCTTCTATAGAGTCTCCTAAGGCAAGTCTTACGATTTTCTTGTGAGCTTCTATGAGGAAGGTCTCCGAGCGTATTCCTGCACTGAGTGAGTCAAGAATTATCTTGAGTTCTCTTTCTATGTCTCTGAAGGAAAAGTCTTTTCTGTAGTCTATAGAACCTTTGAATTCTTCTTCACCGTGCCATTTGGCTACAAGGTTTGCGATTTCGTATTCCGCTTTTTCAAGATTCATAGCGAACATAGAAAGGAGTGTATTGAGGTTTTGAAATTCAAACTCTAGCGCTACTCCGCTTCTTTGAGATTGAGAGCCTAAAGTAAATTCAAGGTTTACGGTTCTATATATCTGTTCTATTACCTTATTTATATATTCTAAGTACACTTCCACAGGAGCCGGCGGAGGAGCGATAAAATCGGGTTTTCCTCCTGTTTCAGGTTCGTAAAGGAGCATGTTTTCTGTTCCCAGGATAACTTCTCCGTTGAAGTTGCTAACGTTCTTAACCGGGTAGATGAGTATCGGAAATGTTATATTCCTTAAGATTTCTCTTATCTCAGAGATAAGGTTATAAAGCTCGAAGTTGAGTTGTGCTACCGAGTAAATGAAAGGTTCTGAGAAAAGCTCTTCGTATAGGAGTTTATCCGACGTTCTTAAAATCACTACCGGGAGAACTCCCAAGGGATTTTCTCTTTCAAAAATCACTTCACCCCGTTTGTTTAAAACTCTTAAAACTTCAGCTGATAGTTCTCTCTTTCTTTCCTTTCCCTCTTTAAAGACTATCTTCTTTAGATTGCCGTATTCATCAAGTTCATAGTTTTCTACTTGCCAAGGAAGTCTTATTGTGGCGTAAGGAAGGAGTTTTCTTTCTATCTCTTCCTGTTTTGTTTTAGCTTCTTCGGAGGGTTTGTCTACGATTATAAAAACTGTTCCGAAAATTAGTGACAGCTTTAATGCTCTTCTCATAAAGTCATCTATGTAAGTTCCTGTTTTGTCAACATCGTTTACAAAGAGTTCATATTCTTTTGTGAGCTGTCTTTGGGGTGGTTTTTTGAAAACCTGAGCAGTGAAGGTGTCTACAATCTTTTTAACAAAGTTTGGATAATACGCAAGCCGTTTCCTTCTTTCGTACTTTTCATCACTCTCCCTTTTGTGTCTGATTAAATACTTTCCATCTCTGTATCCTCCCAGACCCGTATATGAGTCATAGAGGAACTGCCAAAGCGTTCTCAAGTCATCGGGTTTTACTTCTTTTCCTCCAAAAACGAATACTCCGTTTTTATAGGGCATAAATGGAAAGAAAAAACTTTTGAATGATGCTTTCTATACCTCTGTGTTCAAATACACGGATAGCGGGAAATGTAAACTTCCTGCTTTATTATTTCTTCTTCTGCTTTTTTTCTTACCTCTTGGTAAACACTTAAAAAGTAATTCTTGTATTCTGAGGGAACGTATATAAGCCAGTTTCTTGGAACGGTGAGGTGTAGATTGACAATTTTCCTCCAACCATCCTCTACCTTTCTGTTCATAGTTTTCGGATAGGGACCTGAGTGTTCACAAATGAACTGACCATTCCATCCTTTATCAAACGTATGCCAACCTCCGCTAAACTCTAAGTTGTCTTGATAGCCTTCCTCTAAAATCTCTACAGGTGAAGAATGGAAAACCGACCATTTGTCTTGTTTTAGAGGAGGCATGCGAATCCAAATGTAACCCTCAGGGTCACTCCTTAGCGGTATGAAAGTTAGAATCCTATCTCCAAATCCCCACCCTAAAAACACATCCCCAAAACCATAGTAAAAGCTTGCAACTCTAAAAGCCATTTCACGTATTTTCATCTTTAAAATCTCGGAGGATGATGATGGTATAAGCTCCAAGTAAACGTATGTGATTATCTTTCCTTCTTCAAGCCAGCCCGACACCTCTAACCTTTCATCGCTATTGTCTACAGGTGTTAAATAGTAACTATTACTTATAGATCTGTCCAAAGAAAGCCATATATCCGCAAAGATGTAAACTTTTTCAAAGATACTGTCCACTCCTACATAGCTTCTCAAAAGTCTCTCTCCGATAAAGTCATCAACCAGAAGATATCCTGAATTTACGGGAAGTTGTAAAATTCCTGCTGGAAAAATTTCTATTCTCTTCTTAGCCTCCGAGGAAATTTTTTCAAACATCTCCACGGTGTCTACATATGCGGTGAAACTCTCTTCTTCAAAGTCTCCCGTGTAAGAACCGACAAAAAAACCTTGCGAGTCAAAGATATCTTTTTGATAACTCTCGGTATATTTTGAATAGGTATAGCTTCCTACTTCTAAAGAAAAGTAAGTTTTATATTCGTCAAGAAATAACTTATGGAAGATAGCTCTTTTCATGATACGCTAATTCCGAGCTCGCTAAGATATTGGGTAAAAGTGTTTGGCAAAGAAAGGTTCCCGAAAAACAAAACTCTTATAGATAATCTGCTTGCTCCATTTTTGACAACCGATATTTTCACTCCTTCCCTTCTGAAGTAAACTTCTATTGGCACGCTTTCGTATCTCTTTTCAAAGGAGACGTATATGGGAACTCTTTTGCGGGCGAAAAATTTTAGGGTATTTATTTGGGCTGTGCTCTTTTCCCGATAAAAGAAGATGCTCTCAAGCTGTGCTTTTGCAAGTTCTCTGACAAAGAAACTTACTTGAATTTGTGCTGCGGATGTTGCCATTCTTCAGGCCTCCCTGAGGTATAGGGTCGTGGTTGCCTTTTTAGGTGTAATTTCATGGGAAAAACCTTCTATTATCCAAAGTTTTGACAATGCAAAAACCTTTTCTCCTACTCTCACAGGAAGCAAAGGAATTTTTAGTATTCCTTTAATAGAATGTTTTTTATACATTTCCTTTACTCTTTCCTTTGCCCAAGTCAAAGATGAAAAGTCTATATCTTCATGCTCTACTTTCACGGCGTAAGGACTTGAAGGCTCATAAATATCCGAAAATTTGTCCCTTTTCTCGGCTGGTATCTCCTCAATAGGGATGGTTTCTTCTATAGGCGGGGGGTTCCATTCTCTCCTGAAGGAAGTCTTTAAGGTATTGCTTGAATAAGGTCCTTCTGTTTCATTGATAAATTCAGCTTCTAAAACTGAGGTTTCTCCGGTGTCTTTTCGGGTGAGTGTTATGTTTTCTGTTATATTGGTTTTTACGGTTGTGTATACTTTTGTGTCTCCCGGAAGCAGGTTAACGAACTTAAGTGCATCTTTTCTTGTCAACATCCCCCCTCCTGCCAGAACGTATACATAGTCTTTTGTTTCCGTAATTGTTGTAGTTTTCTTTAAAACGTAACATCCAAGGTCACTCTCCCGGACTGTTTTTCTTTGATTGGTTTCGGATATGGGTACAAAGTCATAGATGTGTAACATTGTGAGACCTACATTTCCGCTATAAGGGATAGATATTCCGTCTGCCGGATGGGCTACTTTTGAGGAGTCTATTACAACCCACTCTCTTCCTACTTCTACCCATCCGTATTTGACACTGTTGTAAGTGCCGTCAGGATTGTATGTGGTTATGGTTTTTGAAATTATTCCTCTACGAATCTTTCCGCCTATATTGTATTCTCCGAATTTATTCCACTTTTCGGGAGTACTCCAAGTTATAAGCCAGTTTTGAGTGAAAGGAAGAATACCGTACTGAACGGTTTCGCTTTTTACAAGTCTGATAATCCCTCTTTTTAGGTCTACTTCATATGTGTTGATCGTTTCGGAGTTCTCTGACTTTGAAGAAGTTTGAACGGTCAAAACTGTTGAGTTGCAAGTATCTTCTTCCGGTTTTATCTCTTCCGTTGGTTCTTTTTCCTTTGATTTTACTCCGTTTGTAATCACAACTGCGTTTATGTCCCTCTCTTCCCGGGATATTTCGTAGTCAAAAATTACTTTTTCCGGGATATTCCAGGTTTTACTAAGGCCATGGAAAAGGATATACACAGTATTAGAAAGCGGATCTACTGAAATTATAGGAGCAAAATCTCTGAAATAATCCGCCAATATTTGAACTAAATTTCCTTCTACTTCTCTACCGTAGCAAATCAGCGGAGGAGCTTCATCAAAGTAGAGAGTATATCCATACTGCGCAAAGAGAGCGGCAAAGAGCTGTGCAGCATTCTCACCGTAAATAAATCTTCTACTTAAAGAAGTTTCTCTTAGCGGCTTGTTTGCAATGTAGGTTTTTGGAATTTTAGGGATTTTCAAGGAAACCCAATATTCCTTTGTCTTGGGAGTTTGTTTTTCTTTGAGGACTTTTCCTCTTATAAGAGGAACGCTAAAAAAGGAAATTTCCACATCTGAAGAAATAAGGAGCTCATCAACAGTTTTTAAATTTGCTTGAAAAATGTAATTTTTGGGGCTTTGACTTATAGAAATTCTTAAAGCCTTCACCGAAGCTCCATTTACTTTCACCTCATACACAGGGACTCTCATGGAAGTGCCTCCAGTTCGAAGATCCCAACGTAGAGGTTTATTCTCTGTCTTACGGAAGGTTCTTTAACGTCTCCTACGAAGTGCCTTAAGTTTACCTTTACGATTTTGCCTCTTACCGTAAAGCCTTCGTCGTCTATCTCTACCTGAGTTCCCGTTTTTGCAAGCTCTTTTATTAGCATTGCATCCTCAAAGGTGCAGGCGTTTACCTTTACCGTGTATCTTTTTACGGCGGGAAGATAAACCACGACTTCTCCGGTAATCGTCCTCTCAGAATCCACTTCTATTAGAGCTTTGTCTTCTATCCACGCATCTTCAAGTATCAGGCTTCCGCTGCTCCAAGTGATTATCATCTTTTACTCCCAAGAGGGGGAATAATCACCTTCTGCCACGAACTTCACGGGCACTACGATCTCCATAGAAGAAAGTTTTTCTATTACTCTTTCTACTTCACTGGTCTCAGGAGATAGTTTCACTTCCTTAGAAATTGGAATTTCGCTAAGCTGGGACAGTTTTTCTTTTAGGGGTGATACTTGAGCTTGTATTGGAATATCCAGCTTAAATTGTTTTAGCTTTTCTTTCAGGTAGTAAATCCCACCTTCTACTTCGTATAACTTTTCTTTTATCTTCTCTTCGTTTATCTCTACTTCTAACTTTATTTTTTCCTGTTTTAATTGTTCAATGTATTGCCTCAACTTAGCAGCTTCTTCCCGAAGCCCTTGGGCTAAATCTTTAAAGCCGGGTATCTTACTGAGTATTTGAGCAGACGTTTCTGCAAGCCATGCGAGAAAACCAGCCCAAAGTTGTTTTACGGAAATCACTGCACTATTGAACGCATTTTTTATTTTTTCTTTTATCCAATTAAAGATATTACCCGCTTGTAAGAATAGGGAAATTAACACAGCTTTTCCTACAGTTCCAAGATTCCTAAACCAGTTTATTATTTCAATAATTGCATTCTTCAGGCTTGTAAAAGAACGGAGAACCGCAGAGGGGTTTTTGAGTGCATTCATAACCGCTACTATTACTATCCGAAGCTCCGAAAATGCTACTGCAAGCATACGAACTATACCGATTAGCTTTCCGAATGGAAGTAAAAGCAAAGCAATTGTTCCTATGTAGCCTACAGCTTTTAGAATCATGTCTATAAAAGGCTTGAATTCGCTGTATATGCCTTTAAGAGGTGTCAAAATTTTTCCTATTGTATTTGCAACGTCATTGATAGCCTTTCCTGCTCCTTCTGCCATGGCTTTCAGAGATTCGTAAATGACCTTGATAGCTTCGCCTAAGGTCTGTGCTCTGGAAACCAATGAAGGATTTAGCATTTCCCGAAGGGAGTTTGCAGCGTTTTTGCCTTCAGTTTTTACCATCAAGATGCTGTCTAAAATTCCTTTCAGGTCTTTTTTTAATGCACTAAATAGCGGTTTAGCTGTTATTTCAGCTATAACGTCAAATGCATCTTTGAGATTAGAAATTATTCCGCTTAAAGTGTTTTGTAGATAATTACTTGCATTTGCAAATCCCTGCAAGCTTTGAGTAATGTTTTCGTAAAGAGTGCCCGCCTTTCTCCACTCTTTTACCATTTCGGAGGTAATTCCGAGCGCTTTGGCAAGTTGGGAGTTCATGTCTATCGTTCCCTGAATCAGGTCTCTCGCTTCCTGAGCCGCTTGATTTAGGTCAAGCCCCATGGCTTTTACCGCATTGGATACTAGAACTGTTAACTTTACAAGTTGTTCGGTGCTTAGTCCTGCGGAATATCCCGTTGAGGAGATTGCCTGAAATATGGTAAGCAGTTCTTGATAAGTTGCTACACTTTTTAATGCTTCTATCCTCAAAAGTCTTTGAGCCTTTTGAGCTTCTTTTAAAGCCTCTGTGAAATCCCTCGGAAGAACCGAAAGGTTTTCCGCTTTTTTTTCAAGCTCCGATATTTTAGCTTCTACCTTTTCCAGCTCCTTTGTGTCTCCTTTGATTTCAAGTTCTATTTTCTTTTCTTCAAGTTTTTCTATTTGTTTATTTATTAGCTCAACACCTACA
>QNXQ01000107.1 GCA_003978875.1 Aquifex sp.
AAAAACATAAGAATAGAATGCCATTGTGGGCCATTGACCAAGTTGAGCTCGAGGTGAATATCGTTATGCCCGTCCATCTTATAACAGTGACTGAGGAAGACAGTGGACGGTGGAAGTAGTATTACGGCAAGCGTTATGAAGAGAGAAGCGTTCACGGCCATGCATGCAGTAGGAAGTCTTGCATTGAAATAAATACAGGTATGGGGGAACACCATTATATTTTCCCAAACAGCTTGAACTATAGGGGTTCTTGCGGTTTGGTTTCAGGAGGTTTAACTACTTTCGGTTTAGGTTCGGGATTTTTAACCGGAGAGCCTTTAACAAAGGCGTAGGGGTTTTGAGAGATGTAGAGGGGAATGAGGGGGTTTCTCGTTAGGGCGTCTGCTACTCCTATTGCAGCTCCTTTTGCGAATTCCGCTATCTTTTGAGAGGTTGTAAGTCCCGCTGCACCCGCCGCTCTTGTCGCTATCGCTACCTGTCCTATCCCTCCGGAGATTGCGGACAGTCCGAGGCTTGCGACAAAACCGAAGGATTCTCTCGCACCGCTTATCCCCCTTTCTATTCCGTATATCATCATCTTTCCGCCGAGACCGAGTGCACCTATTCCGAGTATTGAAGGGATTACCGCAAAGCTCATGTCAATCAGCGTGAACGTGAAGGAGGAAGATTCTATCGCTTTTGAAACCAGCGTGTATAGCTTGATGGCTTCCCTCAAATTCACTTCTTCTGCTGACGCAAAGGGAAAGAGTATTAAAAGGAATACGATTGCTATTTTAAAGCTCTTCATATTTTTAAAGTTTATTCTGTTGTTTTCAAGTTTTTAAAAACTTTTCTTGCGTATTCTACCGCTTCTTCCCTTGCCTTTATTCTGCATTTTTCATACTCCTTTTTTGATTTTGATTCCGCCAGACACACTATCAGCCTGGAAAGGTAAAAGATTTTCGTTTTCTTGCACAATTTCCAGTTCTCCTGACATATATCCGCGTATAGGAATAAGGGAATCGTTAGCAGGAAAAGCACTTTCTTCATGTTTTTATTTTCGCATCTAAAATAAACGTAAACCCACGAGGAGGTAGGGAAAGTGAAAAGGCTTGCGTTGGGTATATCCGTTCTTGCTATGGCGATTTATTCCTGCGGAGGAAGTGCGGGTGATTCGGGAACGGGATCTGCCTCCGTAGGCTTTTACGACCTTTCTCTCAGCGTAATTCCTTCTTACATTCTTTCTCCCGCTTCCGCGGACGGTCCGACCATTCCTCCCGATGAGTTTACCGTTTCCCTTCAGCTTGCCTACACGGGAACGAACGAAAGACCCTTGAGAGGATTTATCAAGAAGTCAGAGCTTTGCATTGGTTCTAAGTGCTACAACCTCGGACTTTCGGGAGTTCTTCAGGCAGGGAGCAATCTTGAAAGAAACGTTACCCTGAATGCACACAAGTATAACCCGCCGTGGATAGTTTTAAACCCATACGAGGACGAAGTTTATGATACGATTTACGTTACCGATACTATATCGGGAGGGGTAAAACAGGATACCTATCAAGACAGGTATCAGAATTCCAAGAGAAGTCTCGTTCTTCCTTACAGACCCATTCTTGCGGGTTGGCTTACGATAGAAAGTCAAGCGGGAGAGACTTTCAGCTATTCCCTTACCTACCCGGGATACGAGACTACTGACGGAACGGTTACGGTAAACCTTCCTAAGGGAACGGTAAACACTAATACTATAGTTGCTTCAAGCGTGAAGATAACGGTGGGTTCTACCGTTTGCGTGGATGACGGAAGCGGAAACATAGTCCAGCAAGGAGGAGGAGGGGACTGTTCGGGAACGATAGACTACAACACGGGGAAACTGCAGTTCAGCGTTCTTAACATAAACTCTCCCACCGATGCGGTAATAGAATACAGGTTTAGCGGACAGTTAAAATGCTGGGACGATGCGAAGGGAAACGTTGTAGGGGACTGTAAGGACACGAGCAAGGTAAATTACGAAACGGGAGAACTTACTTACGAGTTCAGGTATGCTTTCGTAAACGTTCCCGCGGACATCACCATTACTTACAAGTATGCGTCGGGTTCTCCTGACGGAGTGACATACTTCTACGAACTTCCTCCCGACAGGGCGGACGAAACGCAACCTTTCCTGAAATACAAGTTTGGAAGGGAAATAGAAGTTTACCTCGGAACCGACCTTGCGTGTTCCCTGAACGTTCAGACCCTTTGCACGATAGAAAAGCAGGGAACGAAGGTGAAGATAGTATTTAACGCTCCTCCTCAGCAGGACATAACGATAAAGTATTCTCAGGACAAGGTTTACGACTTTAACCCCAACGTAAATGCAAAAGAATACAACCACCTCTGGAACGGACAGTCCTCCGCGGTGGTGGACGGTTCCGTAAACGTGGAAGTAAAACTTGAAGATGGAACGAGCCTGAAAGCTTCTGTTCCCGTTACCTTTGAAGTTGTCCCCCGCTGATATTCTTTATCTTTTTTCTTATGGAAGTTCTTGCGAGGAATTTCACGGACGGTTTCAAGTTTATTATTGATTATTACAACAAGAACAAGCTCTTTATAAAAGAAACGATAAGGGAATACAAGAAGGCAAAGGAGAAGCTGGGTGTTGAAGTAAGTTCCGATGGTGTCGTGATAGGGTTCGGATACGTGCTTTCGGGGGAAGATCCGGGATCGCCTCTCGTTCCCGCTCCCATCATTCTTGACGAGGAAAGCAGGAAGAGAAACTTTCTCGGACTCGGAACGATAGGTTCGGGGAAAACATACCTTGCGATGATGCTTCTTGAGTATGACGTATACGCGGGAAAACCGGTAATCTTCATTGATCCGAAACCTTCCATAGAAATCCTCAACGTTGTCGTTTGGTCTGTTCTTGAGGCGGGAAGACACGAGGATTTTCGTTTCATGTCCTTTTACCATCCCGAAATTTCCTACACCATTAATCCCCTTTCGCGTTACTTCCTTCCCGATGAACTCGTTTCTCACCTTACAAGCGGTATATTCGTGAAGGACCCCTTCTTCCTTGACGTGGCGAAAGAACTCACGCTGGTTATTGTTCTTTTCCTTTACATCAAGAACATACTCGGTGAAAACATGAATTACATAACCATAAAGGACGTTTTGCAATACATGGTAAGGGCAAACTTTGAAAGACTTGCGGAAGAGTTCAAGGAACTTTCTTTTGAGATAGCGAGGAAGCATAAATCCCTCATTTCTTACACCAACGCTCTTGAAAACCTGATAGGGCTTATCAAGCAATCTCCCGTGGATTACTTCTCAAAGGTTACCACTACCTTGAGGGTTAACCTCGCTCAGCTTTCCGCGGGAGTTGCGGGAAAGCTCCTTTCTAACGAAGACGGGGAAAACTTCTGTGCGGAAATAGAGGCGGGAGGAAGACCGGTTGTTTTCATTCAGCTCGCCTCCCTTCTCAATCCGGACATTACCAAACGTATATCAAGGGTAATTGCTTCCATGGTGAGAACTCTCGCGGGTAGGGTCCTCGGAAAGGGAGAAAAGCTGAATCCTCCCCTTTCGTTTATAATTGACGAACTTGCGAACGTTCTTCACCTCGGTTTTGAAGAAAGCGTGAACAAGGCGAGGGAAGCGGGGGTTCAGTATTCCGCCTTCGCTCAAACCATTTCCAAGTTAAGCTATGAAGTGGGAGACAAGCTTCTTGATGACATCCTCGGAAACTTCAACACAATACTTTCTTTCTCCGTTCCCGATGAAAAAACCGCACAATACGTATCGCAAAGAATAGGGACCGCAAGGAGAATGAGCGTTGCGGTGAGGTATTCGGAAAAGCAAATGTTTCAGCTGAACGAAACGGAAAAGTATCTCGTTGAACCTTCCATGCTCATGAACCTTGAACCGAGACACTTTTACTTCAGGAATTACAAATACGTTGCCTTCGGGAAGACCGCGGACTTCTTCGTTCCTCCCCTGGAGGTAGAAAGGGATGTCTCTATCGGAATTTATTAAGAAGTTCAAGGGAATCTGGAGAAGGGAGGAGGAGAAAGGAAAAGCCGAGGTGGTAAACCCGAAAGTTTTTGACGATGAAAAGAGGAAAGAACTCATAAGGAGGATTCTTGAGGAACACGCTAAGGTTGCTCCTTCAAGAGACCTATACGTCATCTTCGGAAGGGCAATTCCGAAAGACAGGAGTGCCTTTCAGAGGATTTTGAGGGACATTTCCGTTTTTGCGGTAGACACGAAAAACAACAGAATAGTGGTTTCCCTTTACGCTCTTTCCTTCATCTGGAAGGATTTCGTGAAAAAATCGGGCTATTTGAAAACCCTTGAAGAGGACAAAAAGGTTGAAATCGCCTTTGAACACGCTCTTAACGCCGTCAGCGGTGCTTTTGAAGCTTTAAGGGAGGGAGTTCCCGAAGAAGAAAGAAAGGAAGAAGTTGAGAAATCTCCCGAAGTTTCTCCTGTAACTGAAGAGGTAAAGGAAGAAAAAGAAGACGTTAAGGTTTCGGAAATCTTGGAAGAGTTGAAAAAGAAAGAGTCTTTTGATGACTTTCTGACTTCCTTTCAGATGCATTACTCCCTTCTTTTGAACGCTTCTTTAGATGTTTTGTTTGAACTTGAGGAAACGAAAAAAGTTTGGGAAATACTGAAGGGTTTTGAAAGGAGCTCCCGTTCAAGGTTTTCCCGTCTTGCTCCTGCCTTGTTGTTCTGTCTTCTTGCCCTTGAGAGGTTCGGATTGTCCTGTCCTTCTGTCATGCCCGCGGACAGGATTTTTGCCGCAAGCTTTTCCGATAAACAGGTGAATTCTTCGGGGGCAAAACTTGCTTCCGTTCTATCCCGTGTTCCCCTATACGTTCACGTCATCGGTGCTTTCTTCCTCGCTTACGAGGATTACAGGTTAAAGCTTGAAAGCAAGGTCGTTTTTCCCGATGAAACCCTTGAAGTCTTGTCGTGCGTGCTCTTTCACGACATTGGAAAGATACCCGTTTACGCGGAAGGGGAAAACGAACAGCACAACGAAGCTTCTTCAAGAATAATTGCTTCCCTTTGCAATCTTCCCGAGGAAATTGAATACGCAGTCAGACACCATCACGAGGTAAAGGGGGATTTGTTCAGGAAACCTTCCGAAGAGTATCCCGAAAAGTTAAAAAAACTTCTCATCGGATACGACAGGCTTGAAAGAAAGATAGAATACTTTATCCTGAAAAACGTTTCCTTTAACGTTCCGGATACCGCTTCGGTTTCCGATGAACTCTTCAAGGAACACGTCAATTTCTTGCGTGAACTGCTGAAGAAATATGGAAACGTAGATTTCAAGAAGTCCGAAAAGAAGGAAAACAAAAAAGAGAGAAAGAAAGAAAAGGTTGAGGAGTTAAAAGGCAAGGAGGTTTTTGAAAAAGCTCTCAAGAAGCTGAAGAAGGCTCAGGAGAAAATTCTTAAGGGTAGGTATTCTTACTTGAGGGAGGGAGAAGTTATCACCATGAACTCCCTGGACTTGAGAAAAATTGCAAAGCTTACTCCAGAGGAATACAAGGTTCTTGTTGAAAAGGGCGTTCTTTCTGAAGATCCTAAAAACAGTAGCGTGAGTTTTAATGTTCTAAAGTAGCATAAGTCTTATTAATTTCTTTCTGAGTCTTTTTCTGATTTCCTTCTCTATGGTTTCGGGGCTTATCCTTCCGTTTAACTTCCGGGAGCATATCACGGCTACCCTTTTGTAATTGCTTCTCTTTCCGTAGGCGATTTTCCTGTTGAATTCCCTCAGCATTTCCTTCAGGACGAGTTCTTCCGGAAACTTTTTCTTTTTCCTGCACACCTTTTCAAGTTCTTCCCTTAGTTTTGCGTCTATCTTTTTTTGTCTTAACACGTAGGGAAAGCAGGGAAGGGATATGGTTTGGTATTCTTCTTTCGGACTTGCGTTTATCTTTTCCCTTCCTACTTTTTTAATTCGTTTTAAAATCTTTTCCGCTTCTTTCTTTACTCCGAGTTCTTTTATCGCTTTTTCCACCGCTTCTCTTGCGGTAAACCCTTTGCCGAAGTATTCAAGTGCAAGGTATTCTACTCCTACGTTTTTTATGATTTCTTCCGTTATGGGTTGGTTTTTCTTCTTTGACAGCAAGTCTTTTGCAAAAACGTTCCAGATGTATTCTCCCCGAAGTATTTCCTTTTTCCTCACGGGATTACACCTTTCACGTCTCCGAAACCGAGGTCAAGGGAAGTTCCCTGAGAAAGTTCGTAAGAACATACAGCGTTTGCAAATTCCTTTTCCTCCGCTATCACTATTTTCTTGTCCGTTTTGAACATTTCGGGAGACAGGTAGTGGGATATACCCCCGAGTATCAAAAGACTTTCAAATCCCTGTCCCGATTGATCAAGTTCCCTTTTCAGTCTTTCAAACATTACCTTTATGAAGGTTTTTATTGCCTTTTCCTTTTCCTTCTGAACAGATACTTCCTTCATGCTCGTGCTTATCTTTCCGCTTATGAAAGCTTCCTTTAGCACCTGAGGGTTTGCGGTGATTTCGGGATACTTCTTCTTCAGTTCTTCCCTGAATATGTCAACGAGCATTACCTTTATACCGAGTTCGTCGTAAAAGCTTCTCTTCCACAACACCCTTTCTTCGTTCGCTATCGCGGTGTTAAGGGTTTTAAATCCTCCGTCTATCACGAGCACCTTTTCTTCCGGCTTGAACACTCCTCTTTTGACGTATGCTTTCAGAACCACGTATCCTTGAGGAAACACTTCTATTTCCTTTTCCTTTGCATATTTCAGCAGTTTCTTTCCTGCTTTTACTTCCGAAAGCTGGTCGTAAAGTTCCAAAGGAGTTGTTATCGCCTTTACCTTCGTGCCGAACCTTTCTTCAAAGTCTTCTACAAAGGTCGGATACATTTCCACGAGTTCTTCTACGTTTGACAACCACTCCACGAGGGAAGGTTTTTCAAGAGCTTTTTCTCCTATAACTATCTTTCCCTTGGGAGACTTCAGTCCTTTTTCGCTTCCAAGAGCTATCCTGTAGGCGGAAGGATACTTTACCTTTCTCATACGAATAATTTTAGATGGTTATCTTGTCTTCTTCCGCTTCCTCTTCTTCCTCTCCGAAAACCTCTTCGTAGTATTTGATTATCGCATAAGAAACCATTAAGCCTTTCATTCCCCTCGGAATTTTATCCAGTTTATTCATTAGGTTTTCATCTATGGATATTGCTGTTGATTTTTTCATTTTTCCTGCGAGCTTCATAAGTTGCCACTTAACTTCCTCAAATTTGTTCACGTATTTATCCAGAGCTTCGTCTAAAAATTTCTTCCGATACCCGTAAGGTATCTTTTTCCAAATTTCTATCGCCTTTCCGTGTAAGATGATGTTTGTTCTTCTCACCTTTCCCATAAGTTTGAATTTTAACAGAAAAGCACAAAATTATACAATGTTTAATAATCATGTGCAATTATACGCAAAGTTATATTTCTATATCGTTTTTAATCGCTTCCAAGACGCTTTTTGGTTGCTTCCAAATCGCTTCCATATCGCTTCCAAATCGCCGACATAATCGCTTTAAAATCGCTTCCAAATTGCCATAAAATCGCCGACAAGCGTTCACGAAACCCTTGATTTCCAAAGTCTTGATAAAATCCTCCTATTTTGGAAAATGTTCACAATATATTATATACAAAGTCTGACATAAATCATATTGCGAACAAAGTATCAACAAATAGCAACACAATATACCCCAAAAGCAATACAAAATCACAAACATACTCTAAAGGCAATTTTCACGAAAGAAAATTTTTGTTCATGTCTTTGTCAATGCCTCTGTCTTTGTTTTTTTTGTTTACGTTCCTGTCTATGCTCTCATTTCCGTTTGAATGTGTTTCCTAACTGAAGGGAATTTCGTCATCATCATCAATTTGAACATCCAAATGTTTATCCCAATCTTCATATTCAAATTCTTCTTCAACCTTACCCGACATTACTTCATCCATAGCCTTTCGGAAATCTTCAAGAAGGTTTTTCCTTTCCAAAAACTCGAGTTTTCCTTCCTCAGATAGTTTCATGTATTCGTTTACTTCCTCCTGTGAAAGTCCGAGTTTCAACAGCGCTTCCCTCTCCAGATTTTCCGGATCGGGCTCTATGGGAAGTATCAGCTTCACTGATAGGTCCACAAGTCCTATCTTACGTAGAACTCTAAGAAGGGGTCTTGCGTATCTTCCCCATCCCGCAAGGTTTAGGGTTCTTACTTCGTTGGTCAGGAGATAGCGGATTAGCTTCATCAGCTTCCTGCCGTCCAGCCCTCCCTCATCTTTCCTCGGATCCGCCACATGTATTCCTTCCTCCTCCTCCAGCAATCTCTTAGCTTTCCTGAAGGTAACCCAGGTCTCAACGTAAATTTCCCTCGCTTTTATCAACCTCTGTATTCTTTTTGCCTTCTCTTGTTCCTTCCGATCAGATAAATCTTCCGAAATCAGTTTCAACTCTCTTTTGCTACCT
>QNXQ01000133.1 GCA_003978875.1 Aquifex sp.
TAAGTAAAGCCAGTCTTGGCTGTTTTCCCGTCCCTTTGTTCTCGTTATGTACGGACGGGACAGCCACACTGAAAAATTGCATTGTAGAAAAAATTATAACATCAATAGAAACATCTTTTCAAATTTTTAGCTTTTTTATGGACGATACATCCTCCTCCTTAATACTCCCGGTGGACTCGTTGAGAGTATGAGAAAGATAATTCAAAGTTTCCAAACTGCACCTTTTCCGGTGGTAGTATACGTATACCCGCCCGGAGGTAGAGCAGCTTCGGCAGGTGCTATCATCACAATTTCGGCGGATATTGCAGTCATGTCTCCGGGAACAAATATAGGAGCTGCTCATCCTGTTCTGGTTTCTCCACAAGGAGAAAAAAACAAGGATGACAAAAAAAAGGATGTGATGATGGAAAAAGTTATGCAGGATATACTTGCCTTTGTTAGAGCTATAGCTCAAGAAAAAGGCAGGAATGTAAAGGTTATAGAAAAAATGATTACGGAGAGTCTTTCACTTTCCGCTGAAGAAGCTCTAAAGAAAAAAGTGATAGACCTAGTCGCTTATAATTTAGAAGATTTATTAAAGAAAATAGACGGAAAGAAAGTGAAGAAATTAAACGCCGTTTACACAATAAAAACGAAAGGTGAAGAACTGGTTCAAGTCAACCCGATTTTTAAAGAAAAACTTTTGAAGATAATTACTAACCCAACAGTATCTTACCTTTTACTGATGATAGGGTTTTACGGTATATTCTTTGAACTGTACAATCCCGGAGCACTTATACCCGGAATAGTGGGAGCAATATGTCTGCTACTCGGTCTTTACGGACTCAGTTTAATTTCCATAAACTGGTTAGCTCTTTTGTTGATAATCTTGGGTATTTTCTTTATCGTTCTTGAGCTTATAACTCCCACGTTCGGAGCACTTGCTCTCGGCGGAGCAATATCCATTTTCTTGGGTTCTATTTTTCTGATAGAGGAGAGTTCACCCTACGGAAACATTCCCAAACAGCTAATTTTTACTGTATCAGTACTGAGTGCCTTGTTCTTTTTAGGTGTGGGTTATTTAGGTCTTAAAGCCCAAAAGAGAAGAAAACTTACCGGCATAGAAGGGATGATAGGAGAAGAGGGAAAAGCAATATCGGATTTCAAGGCAGGAGAAGGGAAAGTTTTCGTACATGGAGAAATATGGAATGCTTTTTCCAAGGAAAATATAAAAAAGGGTGATAGGGTAAAGGTAGTGGATATAAAAGGCCTAAAGCTCATAGTTAAAAAAATTACGGAGGAAGAAATGGATGAAAGAAATAGTGGAAGCGAGAAATCTTAAAAAGGTATACCCAAATGGAACCGTAGCTTTAAAAAATGTAAACATATCCGTCCAAAGCGGAGAATTCATAGGGATTATGGGACCCTCGGGTTCAGGTAAAAGCACACTACTCCACATATTGGGAGGACTCGACAAACCCTCCGAAGGGTACGTTAAAGTTTTCGGAGAAGAGATTCACAAGCTTAGTGAAGATAAGTTAGCGGATTTCAGAAAAAGGAGAATAGCTTATATTTTCCAATTCTATTATCTGCTTGAAGATTTTACCGTTTTGGAGAATTTGACCGTAGTTGCCGAAATGGTAGGGATAAAGGAACCCAAGAAAAGAGCCCTTGAACTTCTTGAATTTCTGAGGTTATCCCACAGAATAAACCATAAACCCTATCAGTTGTCGGGAGGAGAACAGCAAAGGGTAGCTATAGGAAGGGCATTAATAGTAGAACCAAAGCTAATACTTGCAGATGAACCTACGGGAAACGTAGATAGCGAAGAAGGTGAGAAAATTTTCAGACTCTTTAAAGAATTAAATGACAAAGGAATCACCTTTATAGTTGCAACCCATAACGAAAACTTAAAACCCTTCTTTACCAGAATAATAAAACTGAAGGATGGTGAAATTATTCAATCGTAATCAACTCTACGTTTCCCTTTCTGTAAATTTTCACCCTAAGGTTATATTCCTCCAATTTTTTTTCGTAAACTTCAACTCCTTCAGTAGAGCCCAAATTAATCTTTTTATCCAACGTTATTAAATCTTCCCAGTTTCTTTTCAATTTCTCGAGGATGTTTGTACTTTGAGAAAGTAAAGTAAAAAGGACGGAAAGAGTTATTCCGAGGATAGTAAAGGCTATAACTACTTCAAGCAGTGTAAAGCCTTTTACAAGTCCCATACGCTTATGTCATCTTCAGTACCTTCTATGCCGTCGGGACCCGGTGATTTTAACTCATAGGGTCTTTCTCCTGCAGGCGATATGTAAATGAAGTCGTTTCCCCATGCATCTTTGGGTAGTTTCTCCAAGTACTGCTTCCAGTGTTTGGGCTCCGGAGGTGTACTCGGTTTTTCCACCAGAGCTTTTAAGCCCTGCTGAGTTGTAGGATAAAAACCATTGTCCAACTTAAACTGTTCGAGGGCACTCTTTATAGATTTTAGCTGGAGTTTTGTGGTTTCAATTCTGGCTTCGTCAACTCTTCCCGTAAGTTTAGGAACTATGAGTGCAGCTAAAAGACCGAGAATAATTAAAACTACTAAAACCTCTATTAATGTAAATGCCCTTTTCATCATACCATCCTCAAGAGCCTCTTTATAGCCTGGTCTACCATTTCTTCCGTAGGAACGAAATCGTGACGGTCGAGTTCCATAGTATCCCTGAAGTAGAGTATTGTAGGGAAATTAAAAACTCCAAAGTCTTCAAAGGAAGTGTTTTTTGTAACATCCATATAGAAGAAGTCAATTTTGTCCCCGTATATTTTTTGATATTTTTCAAGAATAGGCTTAATTTGTTCATTCGCAGGATTGTTCGGGTCGGTAAATATCACCACGGAAGGTTTAGGGTTCATCATAACAGCTTTATAAAAATCTTTATCGCTAACTTCTTTAAATCCGTCAAACATTAAACACCTCCTTCGTTTTCATCTTCATCATCTTCTTCAAACTCTATATAATAACTGCCCATATATCCCCTTGCACTTAAAGCGGTAGCCTTGAGGCTATTGAGGTAAGAGATTATATCTTCATACTTCTTTAATAGGTTTTTTACCCTCAGATAATCCTTCCTGCTCAGTTTTTGAGTTCTCATTATAT
The DNA here is from genome assembly GCA_003978875.1 of Aquifex sp. Classification (GTDB taxonomy): domain Bacteria; phylum Aquificota; class Aquificia; order Aquificales; family Aquificaceae; genus Aquifex. The sequence continues at coordinate 3,120 of QNXQ01000133.1, forward strand.
TCCTTAATGCTATTTTGGTAAGGTTTGCCTTATTAAACTTTTCTTGCCATTCATTCCAAAAATCCTTTGAAGTAAATGGAGTCTTAATGTTGTAATAATCGAGATTAGAAAGCTCCTTAAGAAGTTCTATTTCTAAATTCTTATAACGATACTTGGTATTCATAATATTTAATTCTGAATCCCACTTGCCCCCTTTGCAACAAAAAAGCGAATATCCGGAGGAAGAATATAAAGGGAATCAAACAGAAAGGGTTTGCAACTTTTTCCTGTACTTTTCCCACTCTTCGGGAAACTTCTCGAGGGTTTGTCTTATCAGCCTGCCCGCAACAGCCCCTAAACCGCATATGGAAGTAGGCTGTATATTTTTATTTACAAATTCAAATCCTACCCAATCCTGCTCGGTAGCTTCTCCTTTATAAATTTTCTCAAGAAGATTTGCTTGTTCGTAACAACCTACCCTACAGGGAGTACACTGGCCGCAAGTTTCGTGTTCGTAAAACTGAGCTATTTTCAGTGCTGCTTCTACTATATCATCGTCCTCTGTGAGCACTATTACCGTTCCCGTTCCACCAAATCCTAATGGAGAGTAGTCCATAGGTATATCCAGCTCTTCTGCGGAAAAGCAATCTAAAGCTCCTGAGAAGACAGCTTTAACCTTTTTATTTCCCAGTGTCCCACCTGCATATTTGAAGATAACCTCTCTCAGTGTAGTGTTCATGGGAAGTTCGTAAACCCCGGGTTTTTTCACTTTTCCGCTCACAGGGAACAGTTTTGGGCCTGCATAATCACTCGGACCTATGTATCTGTACTCTTCCCAACCCATGGAAATTATAAAAGGTATATTGGCTATAGTTTCGACGTTATTGACTACGGTGGGTTTACCCCACACACCTTTTTGAACCGGATAGGGAGGTTTTAACCTCGGATGTCCTCTATTCCCTTCAAGACTTTCTATAAGGGCTGTTTCCTCTCCGCATATGTAAGCCCCTGCACCCCTCGCCACGTAGATTTCTAAATCAAATCCCGAGCCTAGAATATTTTTCCCCAGTAGTCCTTTCTTCTTTGCTTCCTCTATTGCATCTCTCAGTATGTAGTAACCCGCTGGATATTCTCCCCTTATGTAAATGTAGGCTTCATTGGCTCCTATCGCATAGGAAGATATAATTATTCCCTCTATTAAGAGGTGAGGGTCTCTTTCTATTATTATCCTGTCTTTGAATGTTCCTGGTTCCGATTCATCCGCATTGCATATAAAGTACCTTGGCCCCGGATTCTGAACCGCGAATTTCCACTTTTTACCTGTGGGAAATCCCGCTCCGCCTCTTCCCCTTAGCGTGCTTTTATCCACCCACTCTATTATCTCCTCAGGAGACATATTTAACGCCTTTTCAAGGGCTTGGTATCCACCGTCTTTAATGTATTCGTCTATAGAATGGACTCTGGGCTTTTTAGCCCTTTTTAACAACATATTAAGAATTGTTTCTGCATAAATTCTAGGTATAACGGGATAGGATTTCATTTAGCTGCACCTCACTTTCAAATTTATATTCATCATCGTTAATCATAAATACAGGAGCTTCCGAACAAGCTCCAAGACACTGAACCGGTACAATCTTGAACTTTCCATCTGGTGTTACTTCTCCAGGTCTTATGCCTAAGATTTTTTCAAGGGCTTGAAGTAATTTTTCTTTGCCCATAAGGTGGCATACTATACTCACACATACCCTTATGCGGTATTTTGCTTTGTCTTCTCTGTCAAACATATCGTAGAAGGCTACTACTCCTTCCACGTGATTCAGCGGAAGTTCCAACATATCGGCCAATGGTTTTAAGCTTTCCTGTGGAATGTATCCGTAAAAATTCTGTATTTCGTGAAGACACAGCAAGATAGCCTGCCTTTTCTTTGGAAAGTAATTTATATGTTCTTCCAGTTTCTTTTTGAGCTCTTCAGGAAATTCAAACTGTGTTTTAAGCATAGTTATAAATTTTAATGCCTCAAAATAGAAACTATGATAAAATTTCCTTTAAATCCTTATAAGAATAAAGGTAAGTTCTCCGCTACTCGTCCTTTCGGAGAAGGTTTCGATGATTCTATTTTTACTATCTTCGAGATTCTCCGGATTTATCAAATCTTGAAGTTCCTTTTCCCTTATTACATTTACAAATCCATCGGATATCAGGAGAAATACATCCCCCTCATAGACTTCATCGGAGTAGGTGTAAACCTTAGGAGACCACTCCAGTCCTAAAACCTTTACCACCTTCTTATTCCCCTTAAACTTAACCTGGTCTTTTGTAAGAAGTTGCAAATTTCCGTTTCTCAGGAGATATATTCTCGAATCTCCTACATGTCCTATGTAAAACCTTTTGGAGTTGAATGAAATTGCACTGAGCGTCGTTCCCGAAATTACCGTATCTCCGAGCTTTCCAATCTCTTTAATGATTTCTTTATTGATTTTTAAAAAAGCTCTCTCTAAGTCTTCTTCCGAATAAAAAGGTCTGAATTCCTTTAAAAGCTCTATAGCCTTTTCTGCGGAGAGAATTGCCCCTTTCCCTATTCCCATACCGTCTGCTATTGCAAAAGTATCCTCCGTCACTAAATAACGGTCGGCGTACAATTTCGCGTCGAGGTATACACTCCCTACTACATGATTCACATTAACCCCTCCGAAATCATATACTCTTTTAATTCCTTAGCCGTTCGGAAACGCTTCGTGTAGTCCGGCTGAAGCATCTTTCCGAGCAGTTTTTTCATTTTAACGGATAGATTTTCGGGAATTTCTACATTACCCTCTTTATTTTTCTTTTTCCTTTCCTGAAGATTTTCTCCTTCAAATGGAGTATTTCCCGTTAGCATGTAGTAAGCCAAGCATCCCAGAGAAAAAATATCACTGCTCCTGTGAATCTCTCCTCTGAATATTTCAGGAGCTATAAATCCTATTGTTCCTTTAATGTCAAGTACCGATGCATCTCCTCTTATTTTTATAAGCCCGAAATCTCCAAGTTTCCACAAAACGGTATTCAGAACCCTTTTACCGAAAATATTTTCAGGTTTTATATCACTGTGTATGTATCCCCGCGAATGAAGGTATTCCAGGGCATTAACTATGTGCCTCAATACTTTCAGCGTTTCTTCCTCGGATAGTTTTCCTTTGCTCTCAACGTAGTCCTTTAACGTTCCAAAGTCCATATATTCGTAAATCAGGTAAAGTTCTTTTTTATCCTTTTTATAAAGATAACTTTGAAGGGAAATTATATTGGGATGGTGAAAGAGAATCAAAGTTTGAGCTTCCTTCCATAGGTACTGAATAGCGTAAGGATTTGTAGCAACCTTCAGGGCAAAAATTTTATCTTTATACCTTCCCTTTAGAGCCTTTACTTTATAAACCTTTCCGAAGTTTCCTTCTCCTATAATGTCGAGTATCTGATAATAACCCAATATAATATCGCCTTTTTTTAACTCTTCCATAGAAATTAAAATTTTAATCTATTTCATATAGATTAGAATCTCATTTCCTTCAACTTTAGCTTTTTCAGGTTCTAAGTTCCTGAGTTTTCTCGGAAGCATTATATGGGTTTTAAAATTTCCCACCCTCACTATTATTTCATCTTCACCTTTCACAAGTGATACGCTTTCTTTCTTTATTCCCGGTGCTTTAATCCTTATTACGTAACTATCATCCTTTTGTTCGATTTTATAAGGGATTTCTTTGTGAAATATTTCATCAGGAGAGTTTTCACCGTAAATTATATTTGCAATCTTTTCCAATTTTTCCAATCCGACAACTTCCTCCTCTAAGAGAGGCACCTTAAACACCGGCACTGGAGAAAAGTAATCTTCTATTTCCTTAACATACCTTTTTTGAATTTCAAGCCAGTTTTTAAAGAATTGGCAGTTTTCCCTTTCTATAATTTCCTGAGGAATAATTTTGTTAACTATAACTGCGTCAACATTTACTCCAAAGAGCAGGAAGTATAAGAATGCTCTCTGACTCTCTTTTAGAACCATCTTTTCAGGATTGGAAACTATCCTTATGGAAGTAACATCTGGATTTATCAATATTTCATCTACGCCTTTTAGTCGTTCATAGAATGTTTCTAAAGCTTTAAAGTATTCATCATCCGGCAGAGGAACATCTGTCATTCTTCCAACTGTCGGCCGTGCAACTTTCATAATTAACCTTTCGGTCTTGAAAATCTTTTTCATATACCATTTCATTACCGTGGGCATAGAGACGAAACGTATACTCTCACCCGTTGGAGGAAGGTCGAGAATTAAAACGTCGTAGTTTCCTTCTTTATAGTATTTATTAACGTAAAGGAGACTCGTTATTTCTTCCATACCGGGCAGTATGGCAAGTTCTTCTGAGAGTATTTCATGAAGTCCCGTTGTACTGAAGAGAAGTTCTATAAACCTGTAAACTTCACCCCAGTATCGGTCTATTTCTTCCTGTATGTCTATTTCTTGGATTTCTAAGTTATCCATAACTTTTATAGGAAGTCCCTTTGCCTTTCTCCTCGTTTCCTCTGGAATATCAAAGGAATCAGCAAGCGAGTGGGCAGGGTCTAAGGAAACTACTATAACTTTTTTACCTAACTCGGCTAACCTATATCCCGTAGCAGCGGATATAGTGGTTTTTCCTACCCCTCCTTTTCCCGAAAAAAGAATAATCCTCATAAGGGAGATATTTTAAGAGCTTTTTTCTCTTCTTTGCATAATAAGCCCTACCAAAGGAGGAAGCCAACAAAGGTTTGCCGCTATTGTCTCAAGAGCCACAAGGGTATTGGTTTCAGGAGAAAAACCTAAAAGTCTTACAACTAACAGCCCTATCGGGACTATGAGAATTATTCCCAAGCTTGTAAGCCCTACGGGATTTTTTACGAATTTTATAAATCCTTTCATGAAAGAGCCTTCTCGTTTTGATAGGAACGTAAGCACACCTACGGTGCCGCCTATCTGGTCGGACATTGCATAAAAATAAGGAATATAAAATCCCTCCCATGAATAAACGTTTATACCTAAAAGCCTGCTAAAGCCATCTATAAACCAAGGAATGGACATGCCTATGAATTTGCCCCATCCGTAAGCTTGAGCAAGAGAAAACGCACTATTTTCAAGTTTTTTCTTTATTGCAAATATACCTTCAAAAATACTTTCTCCTTCACCGCTAAGGGTTCTTACAATCCACTCCGCAAAAAAGTTTTTAGTGAAGTTCAAAAAATCAAGTATAAAACCCGCAAGAAGCCCGAGAAAAAAACCGCCGAAGGTGTATTTTATCAGCTCATCAAACTCATCGTA
>QNXQ01000187.1 GCA_003978875.1 Aquifex sp.
AACACTTTTTATTTTATCTAAAATATTTTTCAAAAAGTTTATATCTATTTCGTCTATCTTTTTAGTTTTTATCTCTCCTAGCGTCTTTTCCGCTCCCTTTACTTCCCTTTCCTGCCTCACCAACGTAATAAATAGCCTTGCAGAATTTTTCAAAAAGAACCTTGTTTTCTTCAAACTTTTCCTTATCTCCCCCCACTACAACGGTAAGCTCTCCCTTCATTGCGGGAATTACGCTTCCGAGAACAGGAGCATCAAGGTAATAAGCTCCTATTTTCTTCAATTCTCTGTAGGCCACTTCGGCATAGGTGTAATGGTTGGTAGTCATATCTATTACAGTTTTTCCTTTAATCTCTCCGTCAGCGAGTCCCTTTTCTCCGAAGATAACTTCTTCAGAAGCTTGAGAATCAAACACTATTACAAAAACTCTATCAACTTTATTTATTAAGTCCGCAGGGCTGTCTGCTACTTCAGCTCCGGTTTCTTTTGCAAATTCTTCAGCTTTGGAAATGGTTCTATTCCATACGATTAACTCAATTCCTTGGTCTATTAACCTTTTAGCTATAGCCCTTCCCAGATGACCGAGTCCTATAAACCCAACTTTCATAAAACTTTATTTTACCCTTCTGTATAGTCCCTTTTCCTTTATATATTCTTCCACTTTTTCGGGAACTAAACAGTATACGCTTTTTCCTTCCGTAAGTCTGTTTCTTATTTCCGTAGAAGATATATCCAACCTTCGTGTTTTTACGGGAAATACATCTTTGCCCTCAACGAGATGAGGGAAATTTCTTCTTATATATTCCCTTACTTCTTCCAACTTCCCTTCTCTCTCCACGATAATTATTTTGGCCAGTTTCAAAATCTCTTCAGGTTCTCTCCATAAATGGAATTTCAGAAAACTATCACTACCTAAGAGTAAATAAAGCTCTTCTTTATACTTCTCTTTCAAATATCTAAGAGTATAAACTGTGTAAGAAATTCCCTTTCTTCTTATTTCATAATCCTCTACCTTGAATTTGGGTTCATTTTCGAGGGCAATTTTTAACATATTGAGTCTATCTTCGGGACTTGCAGAATGCTTGTTTTTCAAAGGAGCTTGGTAAGTGGGTACGAATATAACCTCTTCAGCTTTGAAATACTCCAAAATATCCCTGGCAAGGATTATATGTCCTACATGAACAGGGTCAAAACTTCCACCGAATATTATTCTCATAGAAATGTAGTATCATACTCTAAAAATGTCATTAAAGAAAAGACTAATTCTTTATTCTCTCGCTTCAACGGTTCTTACCCTAATATCCGTTGGGATAGGAATATTTATATACATAAACATAGAAAATAACTCCCGAGCGGAACGCTTCTTTAAAAGGGTAGTTTTAGCGTACAAGAATACGGAAAAATTGATAGGAAATCAATCCAATTCTTTAGATGTAATTTACAAAGTGATTAATCACGTAGATGCAACGCTGGAAAGTAATTCCGTAATTTTTTTCAAGAGGGACAAAGTGAAGGAGTATATAGAAAATTACGGGAAGTTTCTAGAAGGAAAGTTTGTAATAGGAGATTACATAGTAAATAGCAATTATAAACCCGAGTTTTTATTGGAAATACTTCGCGTGGATTCCTACGGAGTTATCGGTGAATTTTTCCGTCCAACTATTGTTGCAAAATATCCCTTGATTATAAATGGAGAACAGCTCGGTGAAGTTTTCTTCTTGAAGAAAATCAATTACAATATTGCCATCATAGGTTTTCTTTTTATATATCCCTTGCTTGCCGTAGCGGTTTATATGCTTCCTCTCTACAGGCTTGTTGCAAGGTTAGTAAGAGAAATAGAATTCCTACAAACCCTGTCTCAAGATGTATCTAAAAATCAATTTTCCAAGATAGAACTCCTAAGACAAAACTTAAGGTTAACAGGAGATAGAGATGATGAAATATACGAACTCAAAGTATCAATTCTCAAGATGATGGAATCTCTGGAAAAGCTCCTACTCAAAACTACAAGGGAAAAGATGCATTACGAAACTATGGCTCTTACAGACCCTCTTACTAAGCTGTATAACAGGAGGATATTTGTAGAAGTTGCAGAAAAGGAGCTTAGTCGTGCTTCCAGATTGGGAGATTCGTTTAGCATAATACTCTTGGATATTGACAATTTTAAGAAAATTAACGATACCTATGGCCACGATGTAGGTGATATAGTTTTAAGAACAGTGGCAGAAGTGTTGAAAAAAAACGTAAGGAAAATGGATATGGTAGCGAGGTGGGGTGGAGAAGAGTTTATAGTGATGTTACCTAACACAAATTTAGAAAGTGCGGTTAAGGTTGCAGAAAAGCTGAGAAAACTTATAGAAAGGACAAAGATAAAACTTCCGAGCGGAGAAGTTATAAATATAACGGTAAGTGCCGGAGTAAGCTCGTTCAAAGGTCAAAGAAGTTTAGATGAAATTATAAAGGAAGCGGATATCGCACTCTATGCGGCAAAAAATAGAGGGAAGAATAGGGTGGAAATATTCAGGGAAAGCTTATCCTTTTAAAGTTCCGAGAGGTTTTAGTTTTGCAACAGCTTTTGCTATTTTCAGTTCACCTATAACCTTTACGACTTCGGTGACATCCTTATAAGCCTGAGGTATTTCCTCCATTATCGTTCCCTTACCTCTTGCCACAACCACAAGATTTCCTATAACCTTTTCGAAGCCGACCTCCCTTACGAACTTTTTAGCTTGTCTTCTGGACATTACCCTTCCGGCTCCATGACAAGCTGTTCCAAAGGACATTTCCATTGAATTTGGTTGTCCGACAAGTAAGAAAGAAGCCCTTCCCATATCTCCGGGAATTATTACCGGTTGACCTACTTCTCTGTACGAGGGAGGAACCTCCTTGTTCATAGGAGGGAAAGCTCTGGTTGCTCCTTTTCTGTGAACTACAACTTCCACCTCTTTACCGTTTACTTTATGTTTTTCTATTTTTCCTATATTGTGTGCATGGTCGTAAATGAGTCTGTAACCGAATTCTTCCCAAGAAATTCCTAAGAACTTCCTTAAAGTATTTGCGGTTTTAAAACCGAGTATCTGTCTATTGGCGAAAGCGTAATTTGCAGCAGCGTTCATAGCTTTGAAATAACTCTGTCCTTCCTCGGATTTAAAAGGCATACAAGCAAGTTGCGGGTCGGGAAGCTTTATTTTGTATTTATCCCTTGCCTTTAGAGCTATTCTTAAATAATCGGTACATACTTGGTGTCCGAAACCTCTGGAACCCGAATGAACCATTATGACTATTTGACCTTCCCATATTCCTATTTTTTCTGCTACATCTGGTTCGTATATTTCCTCAACGGCTTGTATTTCAATGAAGTGATTTCCACTGCCTACTGTTCCGAGCTCATCCGAACCTCTTTCATAAGCCTCTTTTGAAGCTTTATCGGGGTCGGCATTCGGAAGTGCTCCGAAACTCTCTATGTGCTGCAAATCCTCGGGAAATCCGAATCCGTAATCTATTGCCCAACCTGCTCCTCTTACAAGTACCTCTTTCATCTGGGATTTGGAAAGTTTTATTTCACTCGTAGAACCTACACCTGCAGGTACATTTTTCAGGATTTCGTTCATTATTTCCCTTATTCGCGGTGCTATATCAACAGCCTTTAAATTTGTAGCTATGAGCCTTACACCGCAGTTTATATCGTAGCCTATTGAACCGGGGCTTATTATTCCCGTTTCCGCATTTGTCGCCATTACCCCACCTACTGGGAAACCGTACCCCACATGAACATCAGGCATAACATAGATAGCTTTTTCAACCCCGGGAAGAGTTGCAGCATTTGCAGCTTGTCTTATAGCATCCTCCTCGAGCTTCTGAAAAAGAACTTCGCTTAAGTAAAGTATTACGGGAACTTTTTGTCCTTCTATTGTACCGGCAGGTAATTCCCATACGTATTTATCCTTTCTGATAAGCCTTTCTTTTAAACCCATAGCTTACCCTCCTACATATACTTTAAACAGTAAGGCAAGAACTATACTAAAGGTAATATTCAGAAAAATTCCAACCTTCATCATATCTTTCTGTTTTATATAGTTTGTACCGTAAACTATCGCATTGGGTGGAGTGGCAACAGGCAACATGAAAGCACAGGATGCTGCAACGGCTGCAGGAATAACGAGCATCTCGGGAGGTTTACCTAATCCCTGAGCTGTAGAAACAAGTATGGGAGCTATAAGTGCAGTAGTCGCTGTGTTGCTCATTAACTCCGTCAGAAATATGACGAAAAGGACTATTATCAGCAGGAATACAATGGTAGGTACATCTTCGAGAATACCTATAAGTTTCTGGGATATGAATTTAGCCGTCCCAGTTTTCTTCATAATTCCACTGAGTGCTATACCACCGCCAAAAAGAAGGAGTGTTCCCCAGGAAACTCCCCTATTTATATCTTTCCAGTCTATAAGTCTTAAACTGACTAATGCTATTACCGCCAGCAGAGCAACTACAGTATCGAAGTATTTCTTTACACCGAAAATAGGAGCAAGCTGTTTACTGAAAATCCAACCTAAGGCTGTAAGGAAAAATATGGACAAAACTAAAATCCTTTCCCTGGTAAATTCAAACCTGATATTTTCAACCTTGCCTATTTCAAGGTTCGAAGGGGGTCTGAATACTAACATAAGGATGATAAAAAGTAAAGGGAAAAGAATAACGAATGTGGGAAGTCCAAATTTTAGCCAATCCGTAAAGGAGAGTTCAAGAAGACCTGCAGCTATACCATTTGGAGGACTCCCAACGAGCGTACCTATTCCTCCTATACTTGCGGAGTAGGCTATTCCCAACAATACAAACGTATACAATCTCTCGGATATTTCTCCCTTCAGCGTAGCAAGTATACCCAGGGCTAACGGCAACATCATGGCTGTAGTAGAAGTATTGCTTATCCACATAGATATCAGGGAAGTAGCAAGCATAAGCAAGAATACCGATAAAAGGAACCTACCTTGGGCTACGGACACTATTTTATGAGCTATAAACTTATCTATTTCATATTTAGAAAGAGTTATCGCTAAAACAAATCCTCCGAAAAAGAGAAATATTAAGGGATGAGCAAAATAGGATAGTGCGGTTTTAACGTCAAAAACACCCGTCAATACTCCCAAAACCGGTATAAGCAATGCAGTTACACTGAGAGGTATAGCTTCAGTTATCCAGAGAATAGCTGCAAGGGAGAGTATAGCAAGCCCTTTCCTTACACCCTCATCAAAGGGAGAAAAAAATAGCATGAAGAAAAATACCAGCAAACCCAAAATCAAGCTTGCATCTTTATTTCTCATCTTCCTCCCTCCCATGGGAGTCCTTATTCAAAAAAGTATAACGTCCACCTCCTCACCCTTTTTTAACTCCTTAACTCCTTCGTAAACAACCATGTAGCCGTTTGAATTCACCAAAGATGTGAGCATATGGCTATCTTGTTTTGGGTAAGGCTCACAGTGATACTTTCCGTTCTCGAACCAAACTTTGCATCTGGTGAATTCCCTTCTATCTGCATTCTTTCTCTTATAATCCGTTTCCAGAATGGCCTTTACCTTCTCCTTAAAGACATTCTTATAACCCTGCATAGCCCTCAGAGCAGGATAAACCAAAAGGTCAAAGGCAACAGCTGTAGAAACAGGATTTCCCGGAAGACCGAAGAAAAGTTTATTATCTCCGTACACTCCGAAAAGAACAGGTTTAGCGGGCTTAATTCTTAGCTTATGAAACTTAACATCTATGCCGAGTTCCTTTACCAGATACTTTATGTAATCCTTTTCTCCCATAGAAACTCCACCGGTAGTGATAAAGACGTCATATCTGTAAATGTTTTTAAGAACTTCTTTCAGTTTCTCAGGGTCATCCGGAGCTATACCGAGGTTATGGGGTATACCTCCCGCCTGAATTACCTGCCCGTAGAGCATATAGTTATTAGAGGTTCTTATTTGAGATGGTTTAGTACCCTCTTGACATACATCCAGTATTTCATCTCCGGTTGCTAAAATTCCCACGTGAGGTTTCCTATAAACACTCACCACAGCCCTGTTTACAGAAGAAAGCATACCCATTTCGTAAGGTCTTATCTCTTTACCCTTCGGTATTACTACCTCCCCTTCCTTTATATCCTCACCTCTTTTTCTTACATTTGCACCTTTTTTGAACTCCTTTTTGATAATTACGTAACCGTCAAGGACTTCCGTATATTCTACTGGAACTACTGTATCCGCTCCTTCCGGAATGGGAGCTCCTGTAAAAATTTTTACAGCTGTGCCACTTTCGACTTTTAAACTTTCCCCTGTTCCTGCTGAATATTCGCCGATAATTCGAAGCTTTGTAGGAATGTTCTGTATATCTTCGAATCTTACGGCATAACCGTCCATAGCAGAGTTATCAAAAAGAGGATTATCGGTGTCTGACAGAATATCTTCAGCCAAAACTCTGCCTAAGGCTTCATGGATAAAAACCCTTTCGGTATCAAGTGGTTTAACATTTTCTATAACAATCCTTATAGCCTCCTCCAAGGGCATAAGTTCAGCCACGACACAACCTCCTTGTAAATAAAGATAAGGTTAAATTAGAGTTTACGATTTTTTAATATTCTTTGAAATTTTCAATTACATATTATTAGATATCGGGGGGCTAAAGAAGGAAGATGGAGGACAGTAAATTTTTTTGCAATAAATATTGCGAAACACTAAGGAAAATCTGTCTAATAGGAGAAGAAGTTAAAAACTTTGTTCAGTTCCTTGAAATCGTGGGGGAAGAGGTAGCTAACTTTTTAGGAGCAAACAGTTATAGTATCTCCGAATATAAAGGAAAAGAAGGTTTCCGCATAATTAAATTCAAAAAATTTAAAGACCTTGAGGGGAAAACTTTTAACGGTAATTCAATGGAACTTTATACACTGAAACTATGCAATCCTGTTTGCAGTGATAATTTTTCTAAAGAAACCAGATTCTCAATTCCAAATTTTATAAGTCAAAAAGAACTAAGGAGCGGTATATCCATTCCCGTAAAGGTAGGAAACAGCTACTGGGGAGTTCTTACTTTCTATTTCTACGAACCGAGAAATATTTCTGTAGAAGAAGAAAGTTTTTTAAAGTTTATTACGGAATTTATTTCGTTATTTGGAGAAAGACTAGAGCTTTTTAATATATACAAAATTCTCGTAAATGATTCTCCCTTTATCATGCTTTTAATGGATTTATCGCCTCCTTACATTGACAGGGTAATTTATGCAAATTCCGCTTTTACAAAACTTACAGGGTATCAATTTTCCGAAATATTTCGCGATTGGCTAATCAAAACCGCACATACGAAGGATAAAAAAGATGTATTAGAAGCTATCGAGGAATTAAAAGAAACTGGAGAAGCTAAAGCGGTATACAGAATTAAAAGAAAAGATGGCTCTTACCTGTGGGTCTACGGATACTTCAGGGTAGTAGAAAAATTAGATAAAGTTTACAGAGTAGTTGCTTATTTGATTGATATTTCAGTTTTGAAAGAAATTGAGGAAAAAATAAACGGAAAAACGGAGCTGTTTAAAACGATAGTGGATAAAGCACCGGTAGGAATAATCCTTTACAAGGACAAGATAATTTATTCCAATCCATACGTCTCCGAAATCACAGGTTATTCTCCTGAAGAGTTAAAGAAGTTAAACGTCTATGACCTTGTAGAGAAAAGACATAAGGAAATTATAAAAAAGAGTGTAGAGCAGAGGATTAATTGCGAAAAGTTTAAAAAGTTCTCCGCAGATTTGCAAGTAATTACAAAAGAAGGAGAGAAAAGAATCTTAAGAATAGTCTCCGATACGGTAAAATACGGAAATGAATGTTTTGGACTTGTTATAGGTATTGACATAACACCACAAAAAAGACTGGAAAAGAAGTTACTACGGGTTGCTTTATACGATAACCTCACAGGTTTACCCAACCAAACTCTTTTTCAATCAAAACTGAAAAATTTAATACGCAAAAGTAAAGGGAATATAGTAGCTTTGTTCTTAATTCGTATTACCAACATTAAATATATAAACGCTGTTTATGGACTTGATGCAGGAGATAAGCTCATAAAAGAAGTAGGAAAGAGATTGAAGGATAAATTTGCAGGAAGGGGAAGGAGCGGAGAAACGGTAAAGAATTGAAGAAAAGTTTCAGAAGATAGTAAAACCCGTTTCTCCGCCCACCCCTGCGGGAGAACTAATCCTCCGCTTACTACCCCCTATCCCGTAAAGGGACTCGGGGGATACCTTGAGATTAAGTA
>QNXQ01000005.1 GCA_003978875.1 Aquifex sp.
CCGCGGGTCCAGCCCCTATTACAGCTACTTTCATTCCTGTGGGAGGCTCCTTTTCTATTTCCACTTCTATACCGGAAATTCTTATGAAATCCCCAACAAACTTCTCAAGGGCACCTATCGCTACAGGAAGACCTTTATTCTTTCTGTTTCTCACAGTGTCGTAGTAAAGAATACAGCTTCCTTCACACTGTCTTTCTTGTGGGCAAACCCTTCCGCATATGGAGGGAAATATATCGGATTCTATTATTACCTTATAGGCTCCTACTAAATCCCCTTCGGCGATTTTCTTTATAAATCCAGGAATGTCCACGTGAACGGGACAACCCTTTATGCACCTTTGGTCTGCATCCTTACAAAATAGACATCTTTGAGCTTCATCTATAGCTATATTGACGGAAAATCCCAGTTCATACTCCCTGAAGGTCTTCACACGCTCCTGCGGAGACAAAGTCGGTTCCTTATTGCGGTCTAAATACCTAATCTTCTTAGCCATAGGTAAGATAATAACGATTTGATTATGATAATCAAGTTATGGAATCATTAAAGGAAATCTTAGGAGAGTTCGTTCAAGATTACGGATACATAGGTATTTTCTTAATAGCTTTTTCGGAAAGTATTATCCAGCCGATTCCTCCCGATCCTTTTATAGCCGGAGCTACAGCCTTGAGTCTAAACCCTTTAATTTCAGCCCTTGTGGCTACATTGGGCAGTGTAGCAGGCGGAGTAGTAGCTTACTTCTTAGGCAAAACACTGGGAGAACCCGTAGCAAAAAAACTTTTGGGAGAAGAGAAATTTCTCAAGGCTGAAGCCTTTTACCACAGATACGGTACTTTAGCAATAATAATAGCTGGACTTACCCCTATACCTTTCAAAGTGTTTTGTTGGCTTTCCGGAATTCTCGATTTTGAGCTTTCAAGGTTTATCCTTGCGAGTTTTATAGGTCGATTTCCCAGATTTCTCCTTTTCGCACTTTTTGGAGAGGCTATCGGGAATTTGCTTTAAGTTCTTCAAAAAGTTCTATATATTTGCTTACGGTATTTTCGATAGAATACCTTTTAGCAGTTTCTACAGCCCTTTGGGAAATAATTGCTTTTTCTCCCTCGGAAATACTTACGGCTTTTAATATCTTTTGGCTCATAGCATCCCAGTCTCCCACCTTTACCATAAAACCGTTATAACCGTCCTTGAGATATTCCGGGATTCCTCCGGCATCCGTAGAGATTACTACTCTTCCAGTAGCCATGGCTTGAAGGAGTGCTCCCGCTATACCTTCCGAGTAGGAACCGAAAAGAAATAAATCCGCTCCCTGAAGAAGCCTATCAATATCACTTCTAAATCCGAGACCAATACAGTTTTTTTCAAGCCCATACCTTCTAAAGAGAGTTTTTGCCTCACGGGAATCTGTATCGAGCCCTACAAAGAGCATCTTGAAATTTCGAAAGGGCAATAGCTTTAAAGCTTTTAAAATTACCTCTTGTCCTTTCCTCCAGGGCTGCCAATTGGCTACGTTTATAAATAGATACTCATTTTCTTTTACACCCACTTCTTTCCTCACTTTTTCCCTGAGTTCGGGTTGCGGAAAAAACCTTTTAAGTTCTATACCGCTCTGTATCACCTTCAACTTCTCTTTAAAAAAACCGGCATTTTCTAAAAGCTGTGCAACCTCTTTTGAAACTACAACAATTCTATCGGCAAATCTGTATTTGAAATGCCGTGAAAAAAAACCAGGTAGAAATCCAGACCTTCTAAGGGCTATCAATCTCGGCTTTTTAGGCAAGCCTGCTACAGCGAAAAGCACATAATCAAAGGCGTGAGAAGAATGGGCTATTACGAAATCGTAATTATTTTCTTTGATAATCCTTCTAAGTCTCAATACGTTTAGAGGATTAAATCGAGATTTTCCGCCTTTATAATCCTCAAAAAAATGAATCTTTACGGGTGTATTTTGAAGTTTTTTTACCATGTATTCGTACTGAAAGGATAAAGCTATATGGCTGTCAATGCCCTTTTCCGATAAGTATTTAGTTATCAGATAGGTTTGTTCTTTAGTTCCGCACCATCCGATACCATCTATTACATTGAGGACTTTGAACATTAAAAAAATTTAGCAGAGAGGGGAAGGGAATTAAACTTGTTTTACGAGCTCTTTTGCAGGTTTAAATGTAAGAACTTTTCTTGCAGGAATTTCTATCACATCACCGGTTCTGGGATTTCTTCCCTTTCTTGCCTTCCTAACGGTTACTTTGAAGGTTCCCAGTCCGGGAAGTCTAAGAGTTTCTTCCTTTTGAAATAGTTCGTTTATAGCTTCAACGAAAGCTTTCAAAGCTGCGTCAGCTTCTTTTTTTGTTATGCCGGCTTTTTCAGCCATTTTTGCTACGAGTTCCGCTTTGGTCATCTTTACACCTCCCTTTAGTTTTTTCTTAAATAAATTTTATATCACTTCTTTAATTTTGAAAGAACTTTTTCATATCCCTCAAGTAAATCACCTAAATCGAACCTGAACCTATCTTTATCCAGCTTTTCACCCGTCGATTTATCCCAAAGTCTCATACTATCGGGTGAAATTTCATCAATTATAGCTATAGACCCGTCGGGTAATCGGCCAAATTCTAGTTTAAAATCTACGAGTAAAATTCCTTTTTCAGTAAATATTTTTTTTAAAATATCGTTAACTTTTAAAGCTATTTTTTCCATTTCAGGAATAAGATGAGCAGGAGCTAAATTTAAAAGTTTTATATGATTTATACACACCATAGGATCGTGAAGCTCATCACTTTTCATGAAAAATTCAACCAATGGTGGTTCCAGAGGTGTTCCTTCTTTAATACCGTATCTCTTTACAAGACTTCCCGCGGCTAGATTTCTCACTACTACTTCAACGGGAAAACGCTCAGCTTTCCAAACCAGCATTTCATTATCGGAAAGCTTTTTTATATAGTGGGTTTTTATACCTTGGCTTTCAAGTATCTCGAAAATCACAGATGATATTTCAGCGTTTAGATTTCCCTTTCCTTTTATTACTTCTTTTTTCAATCCATCAAAGGCGGATGCAGTATCTTTAAACTCGAGAATTAACTTATCGGGTTCTTGGGTTTCGTAAACTATTTTTGCCTTACCTTCATAAAGCTTCCTTATCTTTTTCATAATTACCTAATTTTAAAGGTAAACTCCTTTTTTTCGAGTTCAACAATTACATAAGGCGGAATACCCTTAAAGTTTTCATGTTTACCCTGCGAGTCCAAGGCATATACTCTAAAGGAAGCAAATTTTCCAATTTTCATCAATTTATCCTCTTCGTAAAAATCTATACTCCCTATCGGATAAGGGAATTCATAAAGGTAAAGATAATTATCTTTAAAGATGTAGGCTTTTTTCACAACACCCTTATACCTATTTCCCCCAGAAGTAATTAAATACACCTCCCTTCCTTCTTTTATGAGAATCTCCTTTGCACCTACAAAACTTCTCTTTAGTTCCCAAAAAAGAAGCATTTCTTCCTTTAACTTTTCGGAGGTTTTTACCGTATCGAGTGAAACTCCGACTACACGGGTTAAAGAGGTAAAAAGCAAGGTAAAAATCAAGGAAATTATAGAGAGGACTATTAAGACTTCTACAAGGGTAAAAGCTTCAGAAGTGCCTCCAGCCTTTCGGCTTTGCAGGTTTTCCATCTACAAAAACTCCTTGGCCTTCGGAGATTTTACCTATTTCCGTCATATCAAGGAATGGATTCCAAGAGGATTTAGGGTGTGTAAAAAGCAATTGATAATCTTCCCCTCCCACAAGGGCATAATCTATAGGATTTTTTCCATATTTTTCACAAAAGAGTTTCAATTCTTTTGAAATAGGTAGCTTTTCGGAAAAAATTTCCACTTTTACAGAACTCCTTTCAGATAAATGCCAGACGTCGGACAGAAGTCCGTCGCTTATATCCATACTTGCATTTGCATACTTTTGAATGTGTTTTACGTAGTCTATTCGTGCGGTAGGTCTCAAATGCCTTTCTATAAGTGCTAACTCAAAGGGTTCGTATTCCTTCTTGTTCATAAGAATCAGCTCAAGTCCAGCACGGGAATCACCTAACGTTCCGGATACAAACAGACTATCTCCCGGTTTTGCTCCCTTTCTCCCGACGAATCTCTCAGCTCTTCCAAGGACAAATACGGATATACTAATTTTTTCCAGTTTGGCTATATTTCCGCCTACAACCTTACATTTATAAAACTTACAAGCTCTATCTATACCCTTATACAGCCTTTCTACGTAAGAACTTTCTAAATCCTCGGGAATACTCAAGGAGATTAAAACCCATTCAGGATATCCGCCGTTGCTTACTATATCACTCACATTCACACTTATAGCTTTCCACCCAACAGCTTCAGGAAGATAACTCTTAAGGAAGTGAATACCCTCGTTCATAGTATCCGTAGTTAGGAGCAAAGTAGATTCGCTTTCAATTTTTATTGGAGCTGTATCATCTCCGATTAATTCAGATTTCAGGATTTCCTTTAGTCTATTTATCAGCTCAAATTCGCCCAGCTGCCCTACCTTCATTTTTCCACCTTTTCCTCAGAAAGCTTTACCACTATTACTTCTTTGACCTTATTCTTTTCAACTTCGTTGACTATAAACTTATATCCGTCAAACATAAATTCGTCTCCTTTTTTTGGTATTCTTCCAAGATTGGCCATCACAAATCCGCTTACCGTATCGTATTCGTATTCATCCGGAAGTTCCATTCCGAGCTTTTCAGCGAGCTCCTCTATATCCACAGACCCTCCCACTTTGTAAGTATCCGACGAGATTTTTTCAAGTTCCTTCTCTTCTTCGTACTCTTCCGGGACTTCTCCCACTATCCACTTTAAAACATCGTAGAGAGTGATTACTCCTGATACTACTCCGTGCTCATCGATGACTATTGCAAGTTGTGCTTTTTTCTTTTTTAGCTCAGTTAAAAATTTTGCAACCGTCATTACCTCCGGAACTATAAACGGTTCCCTTGCAAACTCTTTGAGGGCTTTATCCTTATTTTTCTGAACGGGAAGGAAGTCTTTTACGTGAACTACGCCTGTAATGTTATCCAAGACCTCTCTGTATATAGGGATTTTACTGTGAGCTCTTTGCTTGATAATATCTATTATCTCTCCGACTTTTTTGTCCTCCGGAAGGGCAAATATGTTAGGTCTAGGAGTCATTATTTCTCTCACTAAAACTTCATCCATTTCGAGGACTCTTTCAACCATTATTTTTTCTTGCAAATCAAACTCACCGGTTTCTATACCCTGTTCTATTATTCCCAGTAGTTTTTCTTCGGTAAGTTCAAATGATTCTTCCTTTATCTCTATACCGAATTTTTTCAGGATGAAATGAATGGGCAAAATAAGGATAAACCTTACGGGTGTAACTATTATGTGGAATAAGTAAAAAATGGGTGCGTATATCAAAGCGAGCCTGTCGGCTATAGGTAAGACGATATTCTTGGGAAGCGTTTCTCCGAAAATAAATATAAGCGTTGATGTGAGAACTACGGATAGGAAGGCTCCTTTCTGTCCGAAAAGCTCTACAAAAGTTTTTGTTCCGTAGGAAGCTATTAGAATATTCACAAGCTCGTTTCCTATCAGGATTGAAATGAGTACCTCTTTCGGTTTAGAAATCAGATACATCAATACTTTGTAAAACCTGCTACCGGAAAATTTCATTAAAACGGGTTTACTTACGCTGAAGAAGACTACTTCGGAAGAAGCAAAGAATCCCGAAGCAAATAGAAGAAACAGGAAAACGAGGAAATCAGTATAGATTACAAGCAACGGTTCTTCCATTTATTTCAACCCTCCTAAGTGTTTTCTTACACTCTTCAAAAGCTTCGGGACAACGTGGATAAAAGGGACAACCTTCCTCAGGAATTTCATACTCTTCCTCTAAAGTATCAACAGGCTTTCTTTCCCTCGGGTGTTTTGCCGGCAGATTACTGAGGAGAAACTTAGTGTAGGGGTGTAAGGGGTTTTCTAACACCTCACGCTTTTTTCCAAGCTCCATCAATATACCTGAGTATATCACTGCAACCCTATGAGCTATTTTTTCTACCACACGAATATCATGGGTGATAAAAATAAACGCTATACCCTTTTGGTTCAGCTCTTTAAAGAGCTTTAATATTTCTTCCTGAATGGAAACATCCAGAGAAGCCGTAGGTTCATCTGCAACTATTAATTCGGGATTTAAAACAATAGCCCTTGCTATAGCTACCCTTTGAGCTTGACCTCCTGAAAGTTGCAACGGCTTTCTTTCGAGGATTTCAAAGGGAAGATTTACCTTTGCAATTGCCTCTTTAACCTTTTCTTTTCTGTTTTTCTCTCCGTGTACTATTAAAGGCTCTTCTACAACTTCTTCTACCTTCATTCTGGGATTTAGGGAAGTTCTCGGGTCTTGGAAAACCACCGATACTTTACGCGTATACTCTTTACCCATTGCAAATATATCTTTACCTCTGAACAATATCTTTCCCTCGGTAGGTTTTTCCAATCTAAGAATTATTTTTCCCAAAGTACTCTTTCCTGAACCGCTTTCTCCCACAACAGCCAGGATTTCACTTTTATAGATATTTAGGGATATATTCCTGAGTGCATAAAAATCCCTCTTCCTGAAAAATCCCGCCTTTACCTTGTAAACTTTCGTAAGATTCCTGATTTCAAGAAGTGTATCCCTATTCATTTAATCTTAGATAGTCCGTGAGAACTTCAGTTCCCTCTTTTTTCTCAGATGTGCATCAAAGACCATGGCAACGTTCCTGATAAGCAGTCTTCCGACGGGAAGAATTCTTATCTTGTCTTCTTCAATCTTTATAAGTCCATCCTCCTCCATTTCTTTTAGTTCTTCCAGTTCCCTTTCGAAGTAGTCTTTAAAATCTATTTCAAACATATTTTCTATCTTTTTAAAGTCCACTCCGAGATTACACATTATATCCATAATTACTTCTCTCCTTATGAAATCGTCTTCACTTAGGATGTATCCTCTGAATATGGGTATTTCTCCTTTATCAACGGCGTTATTATACTCCCTCAGGGTCTTGAAGTTCTGGAAGTAGGAATCATAGAGCATACCTATTGAAGTAGCTCCGAAACCTAAAAGCTCTACTCCCTTCTTGGTGGTGTACCCTTGAAAGTTTCTCCATAGCTCTCCTTTTCTTTGAGCTACTGCAAGCTCATCGTGAGGTTTTGCAAAGTGGTCCATCCCTATGTAAACGTATCCCGCTGATTGGAATTTATCTATTATCATCTCGAGAATTCTCAGTTTCTCCTCTGCTGAGGGTAACGATTCTTTAGGAAGAAGTTGTTGGTGAGGCTTAACATCGGGTATGTAGGCAAAACTGTAAGTTGCTATTCTATCGGGATTGAGCTCTATAACTTTCTCTACGGTTTCTTCAAAACTTTCCTTAGTCTGATAAGGAAGCCCGTAAATAAGGTCTACATTTATACTTTCAAAACCTGTTTCCCTTAGTTTTTCTATTTTTTCCTTGATAAGCTCGTAGGGTTGAATCCTGTTTACCGCACGCTGGACTTTAGGATTTAAATCTTGAATTCCTAGGCTTACTCTGTTGAAACCGACTTCCTTAATCGTTTTTATTTGTTCATCCGTAAGGTAGCGAGGGTCAAGTTCGATTGAAATCTCGGCATTTTCATCTATGGGAAATCTTTTAACTATTTCTTCGAAAAAGACTTTAATTTGCTCGGGCTCAAGGTAGTTGGGTGTTCCTCCTCCCCAATGGAGCTGAACTACCTTTCTATCCTTATCCAAGTATTGCGATACGAGTTCCATCTCCCTGTAAACCCTTTCAAGATACGGAACCTCTATTCCCTTTCTATGGGAAATTATTACGTTACAACCGCAGTATAAACATCTTTGTTCACAAAAAGGTATGTGAAAGTAGAGGGATAAAGGAGTTTTCCTCTGATTGCTCTCTATTAGTTTCTTAATGTAGTGTTTCGAATTTACTTCTTGGGTAAACTCCGTTGCAGGAGGATAACTCGTATACCTCGGCCCGGGACGGTCGTATTTCTTGATGAGTTCTTTATTAAACTCAGCTTTCATTATGAAAATAATATATAGATTTATACGCTGGGTGAGAAATTAAGTGGAAATAAAGGAAGCGACACCTAAAGCGGAGAGGTAAACAAGCAAACAAATAAAATTTCTCCAGCCACTCAATTCTAAGAATCTTACTTTTGAAAACAGTCCTTCAACTCTTTGCCTTACAGAC
>QNXQ01000008.1 GCA_003978875.1 Aquifex sp.
GAAAAATGTTCTAAAGGAATTCAGAAAAACGAGAAATGTAAATTTACCCCAAAAGGTTAAAGAAAAACTTTCCAGATTAAAAATTTCCCCGCTATCTTCAAAAGGATTACCTTATAAAATCGCAAAACTTGATGCGGTAATAGAGGAAGAAGATGGAGAGCTTGTAGCTTACCTTTATGAAGATTTCATAGATATAGATATCAACGAAGAATATTTGGAACTTTATAAAAATTCAAAGGGAAAGGTAAAAAGTTTTCTAAAGGAAGCTTTTGAAAAATATGAGTCCATCAGGAAAGCTCTGGAAATAAGAAGGGAAAATCTTAGGAAAATTTTGGACATAATACTCGAAAGGCAAGAAGATTTCTTAAAGGGAAGAGGAAATTTAAAAGCTCTTACGGTTAAGGAAGTGGCGGAGATTCTGGGAGTCCACGAATCAACGGTAAGCCGGATTGTAAACTCCAAATACGTAAAGACACCCGTCGGCACTTACCCGTTGAAATTCTTTTTTGTAAGAGAATCTGTAGAGGGAGTTTCCCAAGATGAACTCTTAAACTTAATCAGAGAAGTTATTGAGAATGAAGATAAAAGGAAGCCATTGAGTGATGAACAGATAGCGAAAATTTTGAGAGAAAAAGGTTTCAATATAGCAAGGAGAACCGTTACTAAGTACAGGGAGATTCTCGGAATCCCTTCCTCAAGGGAAAGAAAAAAAAGAGGTTAAATTTCTTTATATGGATACAAGAGATGAAGCTCAGAAGTTAGCTAAAGAAGTCCTCGTAAAGTTGTTAGAGTGTGGAACAGAAATAGATGAATATTACAGAAAGTACAGAGAACTTAGACTTCTCGAAGACCACAGCCCTTCTTTTCAAGCAGCCCTTATAAATGTTGAACACGCTTTCTTTATGGTTGTACAATCTATGAATATACTCAAGGAGCAGTTAAAGCTCCTTGAAGTAGCAGCTAAAAAGCAGGAAATCGAGTAATGGGTTTAAAGGTAATTCTCTACGACCCGGAAGAAGAAATTGAAATTCTTTTAAAAGATATTTTTGAAGTAACAGGTCATACACTTTACACGGCAAACAGCTCGGAAGAATTCACCGAAGTTTTAAACTCAGATGCAAATATACTTTTAATACCTTTCTCTGAAAAAGATTTATGGCTAAAGTCTCTTGGAAAAAAAATTCTTATACCCGTTTTTATCACCCGCAGTGAAAAAGAAGAAGAAAGAGTTTTAAAGCTGGGATTTTCCCATCTAAACACTGTAAGAATACCGTTCAATCCGTTAGAACTTCTAGGTAAATTGGGAACCCTTGACAGAACAAGTTCCGGTGAATTTGAGGAAATAGGGTTAATAAATACAATCCTAAAAGCCTCTCAGGAAGGTAAAAGTTTAGTTTTGGAAATAAAAGCTGAGGAGAAATCCTGCTACATATCCACAAATCCCATAACCTTAAGCTGTCCCTTTGAAGTTTTCAAGTCCATTCTGTCTTCTAATTACAATATCGCTGAGTATAAGGGAGAAATTGAGGAAGTTTCATCCTTCGAAAGTTTAGAAGATTTCTTTAAAGCCCTTTTTGAAGAGACCCATGAAGTAGAGATAAAGAGGGAGAAGGGAGATATAGTTAAACACAAGGAATTCATAACGGTAGTATGGAAAGAATACGAAAAAGGTATTTTCAGAAAAAACCTGTATATCCTGAATCTTTCCGATGAAAGCAGGAATTATACTGTTCTTGTAAACGTAGGGTCTCCGGATATCCTCGGAAGTCTGAACAAGGCTTTAAGGGAAATGGAACTTTCCCTGAAAGATATAAATCTTGTACTCATTACCGATTTCGAGCCTTACAATCTGGAAGTTTTAAGACGGATATATTTATTAAATCCTAACGTTATAGTCTTGGGCAGAGGAAGTATAGGGAGAATTCTCAAGGTATCGGGATTGAGTAGTTTAAAGTTTCGTGCCGTAGAAGAAATCCCCCTGCTTAAGATAAAAACTCCTACGGGTTTTTCCATAAGAGTTATTCCTATAAACAACTCCTCTTACGTTAAATCTTGTATGTTTTTCTTAGAAGAAAAGAATATTCTCTTTTCCGGAAAATTTTTGGGTAGTTTTAATACAGAGGATGAAAAAGTATGGAGTATATTCCACAGGATATTTTTCCCGTGTAAAGAAGTACTCAAGAACAACGTAAAGCTTTTACAAGACCTACCGCAGGAATATGGCGTATTTCCATATTATGGCATTCCCTACTCAATGGAGAGCAACAAGTTTTCTATTCTGAAAGAGGTTCATAAAGAATCGGAATACGAATACATTAATGACCGTGAAATTGTCCTTACAATTCTAAACAGAATACTGATTATGCTAAGCGAAGAGGAGAGAGAAAATCTTATCTCTTCTTTAGGAAGTATAGTTGAGTTTGAAGAAGGTGTTCCGGTAGATCTTTATACATCTCCCCATGTCCTTTACGAACAATTAATAGAAAAACTTGCAGAATCCGTTAAAAGTAAGGATAGATTTTTCGAGGCTATTGGAGAGCTTTCAAAGTATCCGTTTTATATACCTATCTGGGAGGTGTAAAATAGGATAAAATCCCCTTCAAGGAGGTGCAATGAAACTTCACGATACAGCGGTTATCGAAGGAAACGTTGAAATTCCCGAAGATGTGGAAATAGGAGCTTTTACTATTATCAGCGGGAACGTAAAGATAGGAAAAGGAACAAAGATAGGTAATAGGGTAACTATTAAAGGAAATGTAGTTATAGGAGAAAACTGTAAAATCTTTGATGGGGCAATAATCGGAGAGGAACCTCAGCATTTAAAGTACAAAGGCGAAGAAACATCTGTGGAAATAGGAAACAACGTAATCATAAGGGAGTACGTAACTATTCACAGAGGTACAGCCCTCGATAAAGGAAAGACGATTGTAAAAGACGATGTTATGCTTATGGCTTATTCCCATGTTGCTCACGATTGTGTTGTCGGAAAGGGAGTAATAATGGCCAACTGTGCCACTTTGGGTGGTCACGTTCAGGTGGAAGACTTTGCCTTCATAGGCGGACTTTCAGCGGTTCATCAATGGGCAAGGGTAGGCGCATACGCTATGGTGGGTGGTCTTACAGGAGTTTCATTAGATATCCCTCCCTTTACCGTAGCTTCAGGTCAACATGCAAAGCTCTACGGAATAAACCTTATAGGTTTGAAAAGGAGAAATTTCCCTGAAGATGTTATAAAAGCTATCAGTAAAGCTTATAGAATTATCTTCAGAAGTCCCCTTCCAAGGGAAAAAGCCCTACAGGTAGTTCTTGAAGAACTAGGGAATTACAAAGAAGTAAGAATGATGGTAGATTTCATAAGAAGCTCTAAAAGAGGTATAGCAAGGCATCATAAGGACTGATAAGATTAATCAAATGAGAGCTATCATTCTCGCTGCCGGTCTCGGAACAAGATTCAAAAGTGATAAACCGAAAGTTCTCCATGAAATCCTAGGCAAACCTATGCTCTGGTACGTTCTTACAAACGTGAAAAACGGAAGAATAGAAGACATATGCGTAGTAGTAGGACACAAAGCCGAGGAAGTAATGTCAATCTTCAAAGATGAAAACTTAAAGTTTTTTATTCAAAAAAATCCCAAGGGTGGAACTGCAGATGCAGTTATTGCCGCGAAAGATTTCTTCGCCTCATACGACGGATACGTATTGATAATAAATGGAGATAGTCCTCTTGTGAGCGGTGAAACCATAAGAAATATGCAACAGTTTATCCACATGGTTCAAGTTTATGAAGGCATAAAACTAAGTGGAGTGGTATTAACCGCATATCTTCCTGACCCAACGGGATACGGTAGAGTTATAAAAGAAGAAGGAAGCGATAGGATTTTAAAAATTGTTGAAGAAAAAGATGCTTCAATTGAAGAAAAAGCGATAAAAGAGATAAATGCAGGAACTTATATATTTTACGCTCCCCATCTGCTCGAAGCGCTCTACAGTATAAAACCCAGTGAAGTTACAGGTGAGTTATACCTTACCGATGTTGTCAAATATATGACGGAAAAAGGTTACGAAGTAAGAAGTTTTATGGCCAAAGAGCCTTCCGAAGCTATGGGTGTAAATACAAGATGGGATTTAGCGCTCGTTGAAAATCTAATAAAGTTGAAAATCGTAAAGTTTTGGACCGAAAAGGGTGTTACTGTGCATTTTCCGGAAACCGTATGGATAGAACCGGATGTTAGCCTGGAAAAAGACGTTGAAATATTCCCGGATGTAATTCTCAAAGGAAAAACAAAGGTAAAAAAAGGAACAATAATAGGAAAGGGAAGCGTAATTAAAGATTCCGTTATTGAAGAAAATGTCCAGATAAGAGAATACTCAATTATCGAAAATTCTAAGATAGAAAAAGGAGCCATCATAGGACCCTTTGCAAGAATAAGAAATAAGTCGGAAATCGGTGAACTGGCTGAAATCGGAAACTTCGTAGAGGTAAAAAAGAGTAAAGTTGGTAGAAATACCAAAGCTAAACATCTTTCTTACATTGGAGATGCAACTATAGAAGAAGATGTAAATGTAGGAGCGGGTGTAGTCTTTGCAAATTACGATGGAAAAAATAAACACAGCAGTTACGTCGGAAAAAATGTGTTCATCGGAAGCAATTCCCTATTAATAGCTCCCATAAAGTTGGGAGATTTCGCCTATATTGCCGGTGGTTCCGTAGTGAATAAAGACATACCCGAAGAATCCCTTGCAGTTTCACGTCCTGAGCTAAAAATAATTCCCAGAAAAGGGAAAAAGCTTCTTGACAAATAGAAAAAATTTTTTAAAATATAAAGTGCTTTTAAAAAGGTTGGGGGATGTTGAAGGGAGTATAAACTTAGGTTTATAAACTCCCTCCCTCCCCCTCCCTCCCCCTATGTTTTTTTGGCCTCCCGCCCGGGAGGCCCTTTCTAAATGTTAAAATTCCTTAGATGATGTTATTGGATAAAGTTCTGTTTATAGTCCTTGTTATATTTTTCGCTTATGGTTTGAAAAAGATAAACGTTTTTAAAGAGAATGATGCAATTGTTTTTATAAATTTTGTAATTTATTTTGCTCTACCTTTAACAATTTTGCAGAATTTAAGGTTTATAAATGTCAATAAAGACGTGCTGATTGTTCCATTAATAGCGTGGATTTCCATACTAATTTCTATATTTATTGCATATACCATTGGAAAACTTTTAAAATTAAAAATAGAAACTCTCAAATCTTTTATTTTGATTTCCTCTTTCGGAAATACAGCTTTTATGGGATACCCTTTCGTTTTTGCTCTTGAAGGGAAAGAAGCTCTGACTTATGCGATAATCTACGACCAGCTCGGTTCATTTCTCTTGGTTATAACCCTAGGACTGCTCGTAGCAGTAGGAAGACTTGCCTTAAAGGAAATATTGACTTTTCCTCCTTTCATTGCCCTTATCCTTTCTTTCCTCTTTCACAATATGCATTTCCCGAGTTTCCTGGAGTATTTCCTTGAAATCGTTTCCTCTTCTCTTATTCCCGTTATACTGTTTTCTTTGGGCTTGAGATTGGAATTTAAAGATTTCAACTACGACAAGAAAGTTCTCTTCTTAGCACTCTTTATAAAGATGATAGCTGTACCTTCTATGCTTTTGTTTTTACTAAAATCTATGGGTCTTAATTCTTTACCTTACAAGGTAGCCTTATTAGAAACGGCTATGCCTCCTATGGTTTTTGCCGGTGTTCTTGCTTTAAAATACCAGCTTGATTATAAATTGGCTTTTTCAGCTATTACTTTAGGGATAGTTATCAGCTTATTTACCGTTCCACTTTTTGGAAACTTACTTTGATTTTTCTTTGCATTTTATACATTTCTATAATTTCCTGCTCGGTGGTAGCATCTTCTGGTTTTTTATCGAGTCTATACCTTCCCGTAAACCTGGGAAATCTGAGACCTATACCCCTGCTTGAAGCTACTTTTCCCCATCCGCAGGTATGTACAGGGCTAAGTGTAAGCTCGGCGCCCGTTATCTCCAAAACCAAAAAAGGTTCAAACCATATATCCGCTGAAAGTATGGAATCAACCCTGGGATGCTTATGGTTTAATTTTCTAGGCATTAACATTTCTTCAAGTTTCTTGAAGTCATCTTCGGTAAAGCCCGTCCCTACTTTGGTAACTGTTTTAAATGTATCCGTATCAGGGTCATAACAGGCCATGAGCAGTGAGCCAAAGGTTCCTCTTCTTTGCCCTTTTCCCCAAAAGCCTCCTATTACTACAAGGTCTAATGTATCAGCCAGAACGGATTTGTAATCTCTTTTGTATTTAATCCAGAGAAACCCCCTCTTTCCGGCCTGGTATACGGATTCCGAAGATAGGGATTTACAAACAAGTCCTTCGCAGCCTTCCTCAATAGCCTGATAAAAAAAGCTTTCCAGGTCTTCAACTTCATCAACTACCCTTTGAGGAACAAGGTTTATTCTCTCAGTTCTTTTTACAACTCTCTCAAGAATTGCTCTTCTTTCTGGATAAGGTTTAAGTGTTAAGTCTTCACCGTCAAGGTAGAGTATATCAAAAATAAAACCCGCAACGGGATATTTGAGGATATGATATCTGGTAACGTATTTCACCTTACGATGCATGAGCTCTTGAAAGGGCTTAACTTCTCCACTTGAAGGGTCTATAACAACCGCTTCGAGCTCGATTATAAAATCGTGGTCAATTGCTTCCTTTAAAAACTCTATAAGGTCAGGATACTGATGGGTTATGTTTTCTAACCTTCTTGAGAATAGATAAAATTCATCTCCTTTTCTATGGACTTGTACCCTTTCTCCATCGTATTTATATTCGGCTCCGCACCTTCCGCCTAGTTTGCGAAGAATTAAAACAGGACTTCCCATTCTCTCTGCAAGCATAGGCCTTATAGGCCTTCCCACTTCTATTTTTATACCCTTTACCCCTTCAAGGCCTTCGCTGGCGAGAACTCTTGCTACATAACCTATGTCTGAACAAAGGTTATAGGCCCTTTCTAAAATATCTCTATTTGTAGAATTTCCGGTAAAGGCTATCGCAAGAGCCTCGAGGATTGTATTTTCTCCAATACCTAACCTTAACCTTTCCGTAATAGTTCTTAAGAGGTATTTAACCTCTTCGGCTCTGGCTTTTCTGAGAAGAGATATAAGAATCCTTATTTTTTTCTCTTGAGAGCCTATACCTACGGCTTTAGCTATGTTGAGAAATCCTTCGTAAACTTCTTCAACTGTAAGGTATCCTTCGGGTTTAAAATTTAAAGATTCGTATAAAATCCTTCCTGCTTCTCCTAAATCTCCTACTTCCCTTACCTTTTTTTCGATTTCATAGGAGGGTATTTTGAGGATACGCGAGAGAGCCCTGATTGCCAATTTTTCACCGAAGTTATACTCGAGACCTGTGTATTCCGGAGCTATTTTCCCCGTTGATAGATAAACTACTTTATCTATAACCTCCTTGGGAGTTTGCTTAAAGAGCTGTACAAGGGAATTTATCATTTCCGTGCGGCGAGAAGTTTTCTCTATCTGACTGTAAAATTGTGTGAGAATTCGGTATTCCATTACTTTTTGGCGAGTTTTTCCTTAGCGTAAGCCATAAGACCTCCAGCCTTTAATATATCCTGAAGCTCTTTAGGGAATTTGGTAGCCTGGTATTCTTTGCCCGTTCTTAGATTTTTAATAATTCCCTTTTCAAGGTCTACCTCTATTTCATCTCCGTGTTCTATTTCATCAACAGCCTGAGGAGCTTCTACTATCGGCAATCCTATATTTATAGCGTTCCTGAAGAAAATTCTCGCAAAGGATTTAGCGATAACTACAGGCACTCCAGCATACTTTATAGCTATGGGAGCGTGTTCTCTGGAAGAGCCTGAACCAAAATTCTTTCCTGCGACTATTATATCTCCTTCCTTATGCTCCTGAGCAAAGTTAGGATGCTGACTGTCTTCCATAACGTGCTTGGCAAGTTCATAAGGGTCAGAGGTATTTAAGTACCTTGCAGGTATGATTTGGTCTGTATCTACATTATCTCCAAATTTCCAAACTCTACCTTTAAATCTCATCTGCATAATATTTAATATTACGGGATTTTTTTATTTTATTTAACCCGGAGGTGAATTAATGAAAACTTTATCTATAGATAATATAAAGGATAAAGTAATAAAGGGA
>QNXQ01000058.1 GCA_003978875.1 Aquifex sp.
CATATCTCAAACTCGTGAAATGCACACTCTTTTACTCTCTAATTCCCAGACGGGAAATGGAAATACTTACCACTACGGTCAAGAGATGTTAACTATTGTCAGCTAATAAGGAACGGTTCAATGACTACGATTATGAAGCATTTGGAAACTACCGTTATAGATACAGGAGCGTAAAATATAGATTCAGGGGGAAATAACTAAAGAAAGGAGCGTAAATTATGGCTAGTTTTGAAGATGTAAAAAAGATGGTTTTAGACCTGGGACTTGAAATTAAGAAGGAAATTCCTGAAGAGGAGCTTCTCATAGTGGAAGATGAAGATAGAGGAATAAAGAATATGATTATCGATTGTGAGGGAGATTTGCTTGTAATTGAACAACCAATAGGAAAAGTCTCGGAAAAATACTACAGCTGGTTTTTGGAAAGGAATAGGGAAATGCCGTTTGGAGCTTTTGCCATAGATAAAGAGGGTGGAATACTCCTCTATAGGCAAACTTTAAGACTTGATACTCTGGACTATGAAGAGTTAGAAGCCAGCATATCTTCTTTAGAAATATTCCTCGCTGAATGGGGAGATGAACTTTTGAAAATTCTGAAGGAGGCTTAATATGGGATTACTAAAAAGATTGCTCAGGGTAATAAAAGCGGAAGCCCATTCGGTAGTTGATAAACTCGAAGACCCCATAAAAATAACGGAAGAAGGAATAAGGGAACTTAAGAAACAGTTGAAGGACGCCATGGAAGCCCTCGCCGAGGTGAAGGCAAGCCAAATAAGATTCGAAAGGGAAGCCAAGAATGAAAAAGAAAGGGCTAAAGCTTTGGTAAAAAAAGCCGAAGCCCTGCTTATTCAGGCACAGGAAGGAAAGATATCTCCCGATGAGGCAGAAAAGCTTGCCACAGAACTCCTCCGAAAAGCAGAACTACATGAGCAGAATTCCAAAAGATTAGAAGAAGAAGCTAAAAAGCATAAGGATATGGCTTTAAGGCTTCAAGCTAAAATAGATGACCTTAAAGTTCAGATTGCAAAGTATGAAGCTGAGCTTAAAACATTAAAGGCAAGAATGGCAACAGCAAAAGCGGTTAAAAAGGTTAACAAACAAATAGCAAAAGTAGACCCATCCGATACAATAGCTATGCTTGAAAGGATGAAGGAAAAGGTAGAGGAAGAAGAAGCACTCGCGGAAGCTTACGAGGAAATGGCAAAACAGGAAACTTCCTTAGATGTAGAAACAGAAACAGAAAAAAAGTTAAGAGGACTTGAAAGTAAACAGAAACTCGAGGAACTAAAGAAAAAATTGGGACTCAGCTGATATGAACCCTTTTAGCTTCTTCAAAAAGATTTTCAAAGGTGAGGAACACAAAGAAGAAGTGGATTTGCTTCAAATACCTCTCGAAAAACTGAAAAAGGGTGACATAATTGAACTTGAAGGAGAGTCATGGGAAGTTGTAGATATAGCCCTTTATGACTATGGCGTTAGCAAGGAAAAAGAATGGGAAATACGCTCTGCGGAAAACAGAGGTTTTCTGAGCTTAGAAGAAGGTAAAATCTACTTCTTCTCAGAAATTGACCCTGAAAGTATTCAGCCCAACCCTCAAGAGCATTACAGAAAATACAAAAATCCACCGGAGGAAATTACGGTAGGCGGTAAAAAATTTAAACTTAAGTACGCGGGAAAAGCCAAATATGTGAAAAATTTAGAGAGTTATCCCGTGATTATTTGGGAGTTTAAAAATGAGGATGGAGAAATGATAGACATAGAAATCTGGGATGAATATGAAGTAGAAGCCTTTAAAGGGAGACAGCTAAAGGAATGGGAAATTGAGAGTATACTTCCTCGTTAGTCTTCTCCTTTTTCTACTTTCTTGCGGAGGAGTAAAGGAAGTTAAGAAGAGTGCACTAGAGTTCTTTTTAGAAAACTACGATAAAGGTGTATACAGATATGTTGTTTTGGAAACCAAACCAAAAGGTGAAAAAAGCTGTGAGGTTATCCTTAAAGACCTAATAAAGGAACAGGAATATAGATTAACTCTTTATACACTTCACCACGTTGAAAGATTTGAGTTAACAACTAACCTCTACTGTGAACTTTTCTCAAAGGGAAGATTGGTAGAAGTTGCCGGTGAACGCTTCACTCCGCCTTCTAATTTGAGGATTGTAAAAAATGTAGAGTTAAGGGAAGGACTTTATTTATGGATTTTAGAAAAGGTTCAGAAGTCATCCGGTGGTGGAGGGGGGATTATTTTCTTCCCTTGGGGATGGGGAGGAATTGACTATGACTATCGGGATAGATACAGAACTATTCCGGGAAGATACGGGGGTAAGTAGTATGACTTCTTTGCTGGGAGCTATCTTAGTTATCGCTTGGGTTATACTTTCCAAATTTACCTTTGACTTTATTTTCTATAACAGAGTGAGAGTTGAACAGGAAATATTCGGCAAAAAAAACCATTCCCTTGCCTTTTCTTACGCCGGATTTCTCACAGGTCTTTCTTTTACACTGTATATGACTTTTGTGTATGAAAGTTTCCTAAGGGAATTATTTAACCTGTTTTTCCTAACCTTTTTTATGTTCTTTGGTGTTTATGTGTTTGATTTACTGTTCTTAAGGAAGATAGACCTCAAAGAAGAAATACTTAAAAATAACCTCTCTGCGGGAATCGTTCAGGGTTTTTACTTTATAGCTATAGGCTTGATAATTTCGAGCGCTTACTGGAGAAAAGAAAGTTTAATCCTATCTGTGCTTTATTCATCAATTTATCTATTCTTAGGTATGGTTTTCCTATATATTTCTACGCTTTTAATCTCAAAAGTTTTGTCTTTAGACTTTCAAGAAGAAGTTAAAAAGAATAATCTATCTGCATCTTTAGTTTTAGGAAGTCTTACGGTGGCAGTTTCACTGGTAATCTTCAATTCTCTATCCGGGGAATTTTTAGGAAATATATTTTTGGACATCTTCACAACACTATTTTATTTCCTCATCTCCCAGATTCTCATGGTCGTCCTCTACTTTTTATTTGAGTACGTTATATTCAGAAAGGTTCTTCTTTCAGCCCAAATCATAGAGAACAATCTCAGCGCTTCCCTCACCTTGGGAGCGGTGTTTTTAACCAGTGCTTTTATTACCATGGTTCTCATAGGATGAAACCTTCACTCATTATAAACATTTCTATATTTTTCACAGGTTTCGCAGGCATAGTAGCGGAATATTCTATATCCACAATAGCAACGTATCTTTTGGGAAATGCGGTGTTCCAGTGGAGTGTGATTATATCTCTGTTTCTTCTATTCATGGGGCTTGGTTCACATTTAAGCAGATACATTCCGGATAAATATTTAATAAACGCATTTATTTTTGCAGAACTCCTTTTATCAATTTGTGTGAGCACTTCACCTTTAATAGCTTACTCCTTTGCCTATGACTTTATGAAGCTCCAAACAGTTATATACATCCTTTCGGGTATTATCGGAACTCTGATTGGTCTGGAAATACCTATAGCGGTAAGAATTAATAATCTCTACGAAGAGTTGAAAGTAAATATATCGGCAATTCTTGAAAAGGATTATTTAGGAGCTGTTCCGGCGGGACTCTTTTACGCTTACTTTTTTCTTCCAAAGCTGGGATTAATTTACACAACACTCCTTGCTGGATTTCTAAACCTCATTACCGCAATACTCTTTGCCTTTTTTCTTTGCAGAAGTAAACTTTTGAAAATCATCCCGCCGGTTGTAGCTATTTTTTTAATTCTTTACGGAATTTTTGCCAAAGACTTAATCCTTTATCAAGAGCAAAAACTTTACGGGGAGAAGATAATCTACCTTGAGATAACTCCTTACCAAAAAATAATCCTTACCCAGTATAGGAACAATTATTCCTTATACCTTGACGGTCATCTGCAGTTTTCAACCCTGGACGAGGTAAGATACCACGAAACGTTGGTACACATACCCGCAGGATTTTTAAAAAATTTCAAAAGGGCATTGATACTTGGCGGAGGGGACGGTCTTGCACTGAGAGAGGTAAAAAAATACCCTTTTGAGGAAATAATCCTCGTAGATTTGGATAAAAAAATGATAGAGTTTTCAACCTATCATCCCGTAATGAGAAAGCTAAATGGGGACAGCTTCAAAGACCTGAGGGTAAAAACCATCTCGGAAGACGCCTTTAACTTTGTCTTTTCCGAAACAAAAAAGTACGACTTGGTAATAATAGACCTGGTAGACCCAAGAACTCCTTCCAGTGCAAGGGTATATTCTTTGGAATTTTATAGAAAACTTAAAAGTTTACTCGCAAAAGATGGAGTGTTTATTACTCAAGCCGGAGATGTTTTTTTTAAAAGAAAAGTTTTTTGTTCTATTTTGAAAACTATCAAAAGTGCCGGCTTTAAGGTAGTACCACTTGTAGTAAACATACCAACTATGGGGGAATGGGGATTTATCATAGGAAGCGAAAGCAGGTTGGATTTTGAAAATTTGAAGCTCTTACCAAACCTGAAGTTTTTAAATAAGGATATAGCCCTATCCGCTTATCTTCTCGGAAAGTCAGTCAAATGTAGAGACGAAGAAATAAACACTATCTTAAAGCCTGTAATTCTTCATTATTATTATTCGTCGGCGTATTATTAATTTAGAATTTTTAAAAATACTTTTTATAAGGAGGTATACCTTGGAGCTAAAGTGGGAGGAACGCCTGAATACGGGAGTTTTTTGCTTTGACGCGGAGCACAGGACTATTTTAAACATGCTCAACTTCCTGAGGCAACTGCTTTTGAACAAAAGACGTGAAGAAGCAGCAAACTTCATAGTAGAAATTCTCATTCCCTACCTTCAGAGTCATTTGAGACATGAAGAGGAAGTATTTGAAAAATTTGGATATCCTGAAGGGGAAACTCACACAAAATCTCATCAATCCCTTGAGAAGCTATTTATGGGATTTATAGAACCTCTTCGTGAAGGTGAAGACAAAGCTATAAAGCATTTCCAGGCGGTTGTTATAGGCTGGCTCTACGGACATATAGAGAAGACAGACAAGCGTTACGGCGCTTACTTCCAGGAAAAGAACTTACTCGAGAAGGTAAACGAAATAGAACCTGTCAAAAGTGAGTTTACAGAAGTGTAGATAAAGTTTATTTTTTAGTTAAAGTTTTCCATCGGAGGGAAAAATGGAATTAATAGTGGAGTCTGTTTTTAACACCGTAAAAGATAAGGAATTTTTAAGAATAGCAGAAAGGGTTTTAGAAGGAAAGAGAATAAATCAGGAAGAAGCTATCTATTTATACAAGAGTAATGAACTCACAGCACTGGGCTTGATTGCAGAATACATCAACCGTAAAAAAAACGGGATGTATGCTTACTTTATAGTAAACAGACAGATAAATCCGACGAACGTATGTATGTACCAATGCGATTTCTGTGCCTTCGGAGTGAAAAAGTCAGACCCAAGAGCTTACGAAATGAACCCGGACGAAATCCTTAAAAAGGTAGAAGAACTCTACCAGATGGGAGGAAAAGAGGTTCACATAGTAGGAGGAATACCTTCCTACTGGAATTACGACAAGTATATAGAAATTGTAAGAGAGGTCAAAAAAAGATTCCCAGACATTATAGTTAAAGCCTGGACAGCTGTTGAGATACATCACATGGCAAAGATATCCGGGAAAAGCTACCAAGAGGTACTTACCGAACTTAAAGATGCAGGTCTTGACGCACTTCCGGGAGGAGGAGCAGAAATATTCTCTGATAGGGTAAGACGGATAATAGCTCCCTATAAAGCAAATGCCGAGGAATATCTTGAAGTCCACAGAACTGCACATAAATTGGGGATTCCTACAAATGCAACTATGCTATACGGCCATGTGGAAACTATAGAAGAAAGGGTAGAACATATGGAAATGTTAAGAAGACTACAAGATGAAACCGGTGGGTTTCAAGTTTTCATTCCTCTGGCGTACTGGCCTGAAGGAACGAGGTTAGGCGGATACAGAACTTCTTCAGTTGATGACCTCAAAACTATAGCCATTTCGAGAATTTACCTCGATAACTTTGACCATATAAAAGCGTATTGGGTTACACTCGGAGAAAAAGTAGCTCAGGTAGCTTTAAATTTCGGTGCAGATGATTTAGACGGAACTATTCAAGAAGAAAAAATTGTCCATGCTGCGGGAACTAAATCTGCCTACGGGCACTCCGTGGATAAACTTGTAAATCTTATAAAGAAATCCGGCAAAATTCCGGCAGAAAGGGATACATTTTACAACGTAGTTAAAGTTTACGATTAAGGATTTTTTCAATTGCATCCTTTTTTACCTTTCCCTCCCTAACAATTTTTATATCTTCTTTCAAGTCAAGGATAGTTGAAGGTTCACCTTTAATTTCTCCCGCATCAACGTAAAGTGATACCTTTTCTCCAAAATATTTAACAGCTTCGCTTATAGTTTCCGCAGGTTTCTTACCTTCAGGATTTACACTCGGAGCAACTACCGGCTTGGCAAACGTTTTAAGAAGTTCTTTGATAAATCCTTTTCTCGGAATTCTTACAGCTAAGCTACCCTTGTTAATGTAAGAAAATTTATCGCATGTGGTTTTCAAAATTAACGTAAGACCTTCTACTTTTAGAAGCTCCTCGTATCCCTTTGGGAGTTCAAGACAGAGTTTATTTATCCATGTTTCGTCAGGAATAAGGATAAGAAAAGGTTTCCCTGAAGGCCTTCTTATGTTGTAAAGTCTCCTAACGGCTTCTTCGCTGGTAGCATCCGTGAGCATACCGTAGAGTGTATCAGTAGGAGCTACAACTATTTCGCCATTTTTCAAAACTTCAACGGCCTTTTCCAGGGCTTTTTCTACGGGAACAATCATTTTCGTACCGAAAGGTAATTTACAGGGTTAAGTAAGGCACCGTTTTTATCCCTCAGTTCAAAATGAAGAGCGCACTTTCCTTCATCTGGCCTTATTCCAACATAGCCTATAATTTGTCCTCTGTTCACTTTCTGCCCGAGTCTCACCACATTCTTTGCATTGTAGGCGTATACACTTATGTACTTTGCGTGTTCTATTATCACCATATTTCCGAAAGCGTTTAGGTCATCTCCGCTGTAAATAACTTTTCCATTATCAACAGCCCTCACAGGTGTTCCACAATCCGCGTATATTAAAATCCCTCTCTTGTTCTTTACAATCTTTCCCTCGACGGGTAAAATTCTCAGGGAAATTTTTGGGACTTTAGCTACTCTCTCTATGAAAACATACTTATAAACGGGAATCTTTAAAATCTGACCTACGTAAATTCTATTACTCCTTAACCTATTAGCCCTTTTTATCTCCCTTACGCTTGTTCTGAATTTCCTTGCAATCCTTATCAGAGTGTCTCCTCGCCTCACTTTGTACCTCAGATAAACCTTTCTTCTGACTTTTTCAAGTACCACTCTTTTACCAGATATATATCTCCTCACAGGTTTCCCTCCTCTACTTTTATAAACCCTACTACCCTTCACGGGAATTTTTAATTTTTGTCCAACGTACAGTTTATCGCTTTTAAGATTGTTAATCTTCTTTAAGTCTTTAAGACTTACCTTAAATCTCTTTGCGATTTTTATTAAAGTATCTCCTCTTTTAACGCGGTAAGTTATAAAGCTTTTCCTTTTTGATTTTTTTAGGTCACTTTTTGCAATCTGTTTTTCTCTCTTTGATACTATTGGTATCTTTAAGGTTTGCCCTACGTAAATCCTATTACTTTTGAGTCGATTCAGTTTCTTTATATCTGAAACTTTTACTCCGAACTTTTTTGCAATTTTTATTAAACTATCTCCCTTTTTTACTTTATAAACTATAAATTTTCTTTGCACTTTATTTTTCTTTTTTTTCAATTTGCCTATACAAATCTTCTGTCCCGGTTTAAGAAACTTTTTTTTCCTGATGTGAGGATTTAACTCGTAAAGCTCCTTTAGGCTGATTTTATATTTTTTAGCTATTTTCCATAGACTATCTCCACTTTTTACTATATGGTATGCACTACACTCCGCAGAGTAGACAAGTGTAGTAAGGCTAAATATACCTAATATCAAAACGTAAACAGGTTCATCGGAATGCTCCTTTATTATCTCAGCTTTATCTACTCTCGCTGCAGGAGGTCCCTTTAATATATCTTTTATAAA
>QNXQ01000116.1 GCA_003978875.1 Aquifex sp.
AAAGAGAATGGTAGAAGCAATGTTTAGTGAAGTAAGATATTCTGAAGATGAAAAGATTCACAATCTAGTGCATTTCACAGGACTTGTAGAAATCACTGACGAAAAAGAACTTGTGAGAAAGTTTTCAAATCACTTACAAAACAGTATAGAAAGACACTACGCGAATTAATATCGTCCATCTTCTCCCTCTCCGAATCCTTCTCCGTAAACGTATCCCGGTAGTGGATGGTACCACCTGAGTTTTGAAGTCTTTCCATACCAGGCACCTTCAGTAAGGACTTTCAAAAGCTCTGATCTAGAAACTCCAACTAGCCAGTCTGAATTAAAGAGGTGAGCCTTTTGCAGCGGAGGCAGGTAAGGTTTTACTTTAAACTTGTGTTCGGTAACCTCTACCTTCTTAGGTAAGAGCTTCAAGTGTTCTTTCTTTATCTCTGTTCCGGGAGGAAGATCCCCGTATTCCCTTGCTAAGATTTTCCCAACCGCTTTTTCTTTAGGTACGATCTTGACTTTGTCTTCTATATGTCTTCTCAATCCGTCAAAATCTACTATTTCGCCTTTTGTTAGCCCGGTTGTACCCGGATCTTCTACTTCTACGTATTTAACCAGTGCTCTTGCCAATGATTCAAATATCTTCGGGTGTATGTCTGTACCTTGAGACTTGTATACAGAATGTAGTGCTTGAGCAAGATACTCTCTTGTTTCTTTTATTCCTTTGAGTTCCAAGAGTTCCTTTGGATTGATGAAACCTTTGCTAATAGGATCACCTTTAGACACTTTATCTCCAGGTTTTACTGTAGGCTCACTATCGGATTGTACGTAATGTTCTTTACCGTTGATGTATACAAACCAACCACCCAAGGGAGCCTTTTCAACTTTCTCTACTTTTCCGCTTACTGTAGCAAGAGTAGCTTTGTTTGAGAAGTTTTTCGGCATGTGTAGAAGTTGTTTTACAAGGTCAAATCCGGTTGTCCTCAAAGCACTTGCAAGTCCCCCTGTGTGCTTAAATGATAGAACAAACTGCGTTAGAGGTTCTGTTACGGTTTGTCCTGCGACTACTCCGATATTGAAACCTACTTCTGGAAGTTTTCTATCTCCTACAGGCCCTAGGCAGTAAGCACAGACTCCGTCTTTTGCCATACAGGTAAGCGGAGTTCTCACTTCAACTTCTTTGATCCCGGTTTTTTTCATTTCGTCTCTTACTCTCGGAGTAACAAGCGTATTTCTCGGGAACTTTCCGTGATTGTGGGCCAGATATCTGTCCAGTATATGTTCACTATCTATAGGATATTTCATTCCTCTTGTGGTTCCGCAGTCTTTTTCTGTTACTACTAAATGAGCTACATTAGCGATCAATTCTTTGGATAGAGCTCCAGGTTCTGAAGTAGCCAATTGTGTAGCAATAATTCCTTTTCTTGCTCCTACCGAGCTTGCAAAGTACTCTTCCGGTCTTAATCCTTCGGCAAAGGAGTTCTTGATTACGAACGGGAAAGGTTTATTTTTTGCGTCGGCGAATAGAATCGGAGATACCACCATCTGCATTAACTGTGCGGGTTTTCCTCTCGCCTTTGATTTGATCATTTTAGCGAATGCGTTTCCTTTTTCGTGGAGCATATCGACGAGCTTATTAGGAATCTCGCTTTGGAGTTTCAACGCTTTGTTGATGTCATCTGTTTTTGGCTTTAATTCGTGTACAGGTTCCAGGTCATCCAACGATATCGTGAATCCTGCTTCGGTGGATATTCTGTCTCCCAGTTCTTTCAGCTTAGTAACAACATCACCGAACTTTTGAGGATCTTTTTCCCAAAGCTCTTTTAACTTCTGTTTTAATTCCTTAGGATTGTCAAACTCAAACCCGAACTCTTTTTCCAGATAAAGGTGAAGTGCTGTCTTAGCCAACTTTCACGTCCCCCGTTGGTACTGCTATAGTAGTTCCGTGCTTAAGAGCAAGTCTGAGAACGTCCTTTTTGAACTTTTCGTTCAGCTCCTTCTTCTTGTTAGAAACCAACTTGTATCCAAAGTCACCCATTGCAGAGGAAGCAGGACCTGATAACATTGCAAGACCTACAAAAGCATGAGGGTTGTGTTTCATCCATCCTTTTTTCACTCCGTGTATACCAATACCAATGGTTGCAAGTATAGGCATCATCCTAAAAGCAGTGGGTATCCAGTCAAGTTTTCTGGATTTATCTTCGTAACGCTTTCTCAGTCTATCTACACTTTTCAGAAATTTCAGTTTGTCTTCTTCGCTTTGAAATTTAACTTTCAGGCTGTCATACATCTCACTAAAATTTTGGCTCTTGAAGCATTGCTTAATAAGTGCTATCTTTTTGGTATAACCTACAAGATGTCTGTACGCGAGGCTTTAAATAAGATTGAGTTCTCTATTTCTGCAACATTGGACGATCAACACAAAGGACACGAATTCTTTGCAACTCTCCTTTGGGCAATGCCTATTGTCATATACGAGAGTGAAGACGTGAAGAAGCTTGGTGCTCCTTCCATTGCATGGACAGATGGTGAGAAGATTTACATTGTAGCCTCTGCAGCTGAAAAAGTTACTCCTGCAGAACTTCTGTTTATTCTTGAACACGAACTACTTCACGTTCTTTCGGATCACCTTACAAGAGGTAAAGGAAAAGACCCTTTAATCTGGAACCTGGCAACCGACGCTTGGATAAACCAGACTCTTGTCGATGCATTCGGTACTGTTGAGAGAGATTACTTCCCGGGAATATGTCCTACAGAAGGTGCGTTCTTCCTGGAAAGTGTTCAAGCTTCTAAGATGTCCGAGGAAGAGATCTATGACTACCTACTCAAGAACGCTAAGATTACATCCAAGAAGATAAAGCTCAAGCTGAATTCTTGTCCTAATTGCGGAGGTTCAGGAGGCTCTTCAGAAGAGAGCGAAGGGAAAGAACAGAATCAGAATCAAGATCAAGGGTCAGGCAACAACTCTGAAGAACAGCAAAAACAAGGTCAGGGAGACGGGAATGATGGAGACCAACAAGGACAACAGCAACAAGAGGAAGGAAATTCTTCCGGACAAGGTCAATGCGATGACGAGATTGAAGTGGAAGTTGTAGAAGTAGAAATAGAAGGTAAGAAATTCACCAAAGTCTTTGCCGACCTTAAGAAGGGAATGCAAGATGCAGAAGAGAATAAAACTAATCCGAAAGAAACTTCAGAGAAACTGAAAAACCTTGCAAGGGCCGTAAGAGACAGTATAAAATCCAAGGGAGACCTACCCGGCGGGCTAAGAGAACTCCTGGATAAACTCCTAAAAGTCAAAATGCCCTGGGATAAGATACTGGAACACGCGATACGTAATATAATGGCAAAGTCCGAATCCAGAACATGGGCTAAACCAAATCTCGTTATGAGATCAGTTGCCAAGAAGGTAGGAATAGCAGGATTTCCGGGATTTGGAGAAGAGCTAAAATCCGAACACCTCGTGATTGTTATAGATACCTCAGGGTCAATTAGTCAGGAGGAGCTCAAGAAATTCCTCGGAGTAGTGTATGATTCGCTCCAGTACTTCAACAAAGTCACAAGAATAGAACACGATGCCGATATACACCGTGTGGTAGAATACGAGCAAGAAGAATTCGATTCAGTTATAGACAGCAGCTTTCTGGAAGTACACGGTGGTGGCGGTACCTCTCACGAACCGGTATTCCGTTGGATAGAAGAAAAATTCGAAGAGGGCGAAGATATTTCAATGGTAATCTTCCTTACAGACTACTACTCTGACTGTGAAGAAATCAAGGATAAATTTGCCTGGGTTCAGTATATCCCAATAGTTTGGGTAGTAACAGCAGATCTAATGCCGAGCTATGGTATTACTGTGAAAATTGATTGATCCTTTCCTTCCCTCTTTCTTTTAATGAGGTATTACATCCTGTACTGTCCACATTGTTTTACTGCAGAAATTGTTAAGGAAGGAGAACACAGCACATTGTTCGTAAAAGAGATAGCTACTAAAAGATTCTTCTTTCTAAAACCGGATAAAGGCAAAATCGGTTGGATAGAAGACTACAGAGAGGATTCAACATTTATAGAAGTGCGTTGTAAATACTGCAACGAAGACCCATTCTTGTTTACAGAAAGGTTAAGTTATCTTATAGTTGTTTACGATACGGAGAAAGACATTTTTCATCCTTTGGTAAGTATTGTAGATCTACCGACTTGGTTGATCGCATACACATTAGAAGTTTTAAAGGACAAAGTTGTCAAAGATAAAAAGCTGGATTCCAAGGAAATTAGATATATTATAGATAATTACGTAGTTGGTTGGTTGGATGTAATTATAGACGACGCAGCACTGGGTCTATTAAAAAATGAATTCTTCGAAGTAATGTCAAAGAACAAAGACAAGAAAACGTTGGATGCCATATCGGTTTTAATTGATATTATATTCATCTACAAATTCGGATCGAACAATGTAAAACTTCCGTCCGATAGGTCTTCTTTTGAGAATCTTGAAAGGGTTCTGGATTTATTGCTAAAGGAAGCAGAGAAAAACGAGAAAAAATCTGAATGGTTAAACTTTTTCTCATACATCCGGGACAGGATAAAAGAGAAAGGAGATGTTACTTTGGATGATATAAAACTTTACCAGATGTTTGAATCAATATGAGTACGAGCTTCATACTCATTTGTCCACATTGTCATTCTGTAGACATTGTTAGACCCGGCATGATTTCCATGCTGTTTGAAAAGAAGGTTCCGGCAGAGATTTATTATGGATTGAAAATAGATGAAAAAGGTGTAGAATGGAAAATAGTAACTGAGGATACAGGAAATCTTGATGGATTCCCCTACTGTCGTAGGTGTAATAAAAGCTTTATGCCGCTCGTTGATGCTCCTATAAAAGGATTAATAATAAAAGTCGATGAAAATAAGGAAACCTTCGAATTTTTCAACAAAGATGAAACTTCTGATATTGCTATAATAGCTAGGTTTGCCTTAGAAGATAATAGGTCTTTAGTATGCTACATGATCAATCCAACATCAGTAGAAGTTGTAATAAAGGAGGCGCTGAGAACTTTTGAACATTTATTGATTGAGTATGATCTGCAAGATCTAAAAAACGCATTCTTGGACATCATGAAAGAAAACG
This sequence comes from Aquifex sp., assembly GCA_003978875.1. Lineage (GTDB taxonomy): Bacteria > Aquificota > Aquificia > Aquificales > Aquificaceae > Aquifex. The sequence goes on from QNXQ01000116.1 coordinate 5,120, forward strand.
ACGGAGCAGAGTTGTATGGTGTATCCAAAACGTTGATGTCGATTATAAGATTCTATAAAGGGTATGAAAATGAATCATTTTCAGAAGATATATTGAACCTCAAAAAATTTCCTGATTTACTTAACCTATTACTGGACAAAATGGATAAAGGAGCCAGACTATATGACTTCCTAGAGTACCTGAAAGGATTAATTCAGGAGAAAGGATTCATTACAAAGGATGATATCAAACGTTACAAGGTTTTTGAGAGGTTGTGATGAAATTTTATATCCTCATTTGTCCAAATTGTAGAGCTGTGGACATTGTACAAGAAGGAGAATCTTTTCAGATTATAGAGAGCGCCTACGAAGAAAAGAAATCTTATAAATTTGTTCCGGAGGAAGATTGCGCAAGGAGAATACTAATTCCGGAAGAATCTTATTCCGATGTATATACTGTATGTACATTCTGCTATTCAGACTTTTTTAATGCAGTGAACATTCTTGAGGACTGTATTGTAGTATATGACTCTGATTCAAGAATTCCATACTATATGAATAACATCACCCCAACGGTAGATGCACTTTTCGTGATTGATCTTTTGAATATTTATAAGGACGAAATAAATACAGAAGAAAGCCTTGTGAAGCAAACCCTTGAAGAACTACTTAGAAAAGAAGTATTCGGAATGTATAGACTTGTCAAACGGCCTTTTACCCATGTAGTTCATGATCTATTAATCGTTTTGAAAGAAAGAAACAAGCTGAACAAAACTTACATGAATGGTATAAAAGATCTGCTAAGAGCAGTAATTTTATACGAAGGAGAGTCTTCCATATCAAAAACAACGGAAATTTCTTCCGGAGTCGAAGTGCTAAAAGATATAGTGGCTATGATTCTAAAAGATACAGAGGTGATGACTGATGCAGCTTTCACAAATTACAAGGAGTTTCTCACATTTCTTCTTCAAGTATTAGAAAAGAAAGGTTTTTACACACTTGAAGATATTGAAGTTTTCAGAATGTATGAGAGGGTTTAACAATGTCTTGTTGCAAGGATAGTACAGTTTGTTTCAACGACAAAATTGTTAAGTACTTTAAAATTGATTATGAATACGAAGATGGTTCTACAGGCTCTACAATCATAGGTGTAGAGTCATACGAGGACCTTCTCAAAGAGTTAAGACAATTTAAAAACGCGCTAATAGACAAGGTTATCTGGGACGGTGATATGGAAACTTTTAGAGAAGCAATAAGGATGCAACTGTTTTTTATACAAGACCTTATTAACGTATTCTTAAAGCTTATAGACTTAGAAAAATGCCTTGATAAAGAAGGAGTAGATAACCTTCAAGGTATTCTTGATATGGTTAAAAACCACATGGAAGAATTAGAAGACATGGTAAAAGTTTTATACAAAGAGCTTTATAAAACCGAATGAGATACTTTCTTGCTCTCTGTCCAAATTGCAAATCTTTTGAAATTGTTAAAGAAGGAGAAAAGTTTAACCTTTTTGCTTACGAGGATCTGGCCTTTTTCAAATTAGCTTTGAACAAAGATAACAAGATAGGCGTATCCTTAGAATGGAGTATGCCAGATGTCTTCGCATGCAGTGAATGCGGAAAAATAGTTTACTTGGATGAATATGAATATGACATAGAAGGAGGTTTCTTTGAATATCCTGAAGGTGTCTACAGATCCATTCTGGAGTATACCGAGAAAGACGGTTGGGTATTCTATCCAAGAAAATACAATGTAATCGAATTTGAAGGATACTTAGAGCATTTTATAGAGGAAAATGATGAAATAATGATATTGTTAGAAGCTGTTTTGAATGCTAACGGGATAAAGCCTTCAAATAAGGAAGCTATCAAAAACATGATACATAATATAACTCATACTGTGGAAGACTTCATACATTTTTATAAACAGCTCTGTAACTTAAATGCAGTAGAGGCTATTAGTTATCCAAACTACCTACTTGGGCATTTAATACTCTATTTGAATAATAACGTGCCTAAAGATTTATTCAACAATAACATCCTGACGTTTTTGAACCAACTAGTAGATGCTATGAGCCATTATTATACTGTGCAGTTTAGTTCAACTAATTCCGATCTAGATTTAAACAAGACTTTCACTATAAACAACCCTAAGGAATTTAATTACTTTCTCAGAAAAACTTTGGAATATAGTAAAGAAGAAGCCATTGATAGTGATGGATATCCCTTGTGTAAAAGATTAGAAGAGTTCCTGAACTATATAGCATACCTAGCAGAGAGAAAAAGGTCTTATAGCTATGAAGATATTGATGTGTTTTTAAAATACGAGGTAGTATGAAACACTACTTGTTAATCTGTCCAAATTGTTGCTCCATCGAAATTGTTGAGAAATGGCATGAAGTTACCTTGTCTAAGAGTGATATTGCTTCACTTAGATGTAAGTTTTGTAGTTATCCTTTACCAATTAGTTATTCTATTAAAGACGAGCCGGATAATTCGGATGTGTTACTCAGATTTACAATAGAGTATGATGAAGAAAAGGAATGGTTTTATTATCCTAGATATTCAGAAGACTTGGACGAAGATTCTATAGAACCAATAATCTTTCTATTCGAACATGTATTGAATGCTTATAAAATATCCCTTAAAGATACACAAGAAATCTATGAAACGATAAGCGTTATCAAACGGAAATTGGATAACTTAATCTACTTTGTATCAGAACTATGCAATCTCAGATTTGAAAGAGATAAATTGTTCATGCTGGATTATTTTGTTACGTATATGATAGGATATCCAGCAGAAATAGCGGCTAAGTATGTCAAGGAGTGTTTACCTATATTTATACGGGTTATGAATACGTGTTATACACTTGCGAAATTTAGAGATTCTTCTCCCTATCTAACAAACAATGAAGTTATTGTTGAAAATGTTTCAAAC
>QNXQ01000019.1 GCA_003978875.1 Aquifex sp.
ATGCTAAAGAGTTGATAAATATCGGAAGAAATGCGGTATGGGAAACTTTTCAGAGAAGGGAGGTTAAAATTCCAGAGGCGATAAAGGAAAAATATTCAGAGCATATGGGGGTTTTTACAACTATAAAAACTTTTCCAGATAATAAATTGAGGGGATGCATAGGTGTCCCGCTCCCTATATATCCACTTTGGTATTCTGTCGTCTATAGCTCTATCCAAGCTGCCTTTAAAGACCCGAGGTTTAAACCGCTTGCACCCGAAGAGTTTGGTAATGTAGTCTGGGAACTTACAATCCTCACTCCACCTGAGGAAATAAAAGCTCCGAAGGAAGAGATACCCTCACTTATAGAAATAGGAAAACACGGACTGATTGTAGAAAGAGAAAATAATACTGGCTTGCTCCTTCCTCAAGTACCCGTGGAACATGGTTTGAGTTCCTTAGAATTTCTCGAGTATACCTGTTTGAAGGCAGGACTCCCTAAAGATTGTTGGAAAGATAAATCTACAAAGGTATACCGCTTTACGGGTGAAGTTTACAAAGAAGTTGAACCTTTCGAAAATGTAGAAAAAGTTGAGTTAAAGTAAACCTTCTTTCCTCAACAGTTCCTCTACATCTTTCTCGGGCATAGGTTTTGCAAAGTAAAATCCCTGCCCGTAAGTACACCCTAAGTCCTTTAAAAGCTTATACTGTTCTTCTTTCTCTATTCCTTCTGCTAAGCTATCTAATCCTATCTTTTCTGCGTAGGAGACAATTACCTCTACTAAAGCCTTATCAGCTTTATTATTTAACATGCCTTTTACAAATGACATATCTATTTTAACTATATCTATGGGAAGCTCCCTCATATAAGAGAGGGACGAATAACCCGTTCCGAAATCGTCTACAGCTACTTTGCCACAATTTCTAAAGCTGTCCAAAATTTTCTTCGTTCTTTCTATATTCTCTATTAAAAGTCTTTCTGTAATTTCAAGCACGAGATTTCCCTTAAAGGTTTTACAAAGCTCTATGAGTCTTTCCATTGTTTTATCATTTTTAAAGCTTCTTGCACAGAGGTTTACGGATATAGGTATTCTCCATTTGGAAAGTATTCTTGAGAGCTCATCAAACATCCATTCTTCAAATTTGTCGGAAAAAACTCCTCTTTCTATAAGCTCTATAAATTCACTCGGATATATAAGCTTTTCTCCATACTTTATCCGAACTAAGGCTTCAAACCCGGCGATTTTCAAATCATTCAACCTGTAATAGGGCTGAAAGTGGAATATAAAAAGCTTATTTTCAACAGCTTTTTTGATTAGTTTCTCTACAGATAAAAACCTATCTGCCTTATCTTCCATTTCTTTGTTAAAGAAACTTATCTCTCCAGGACCTTCCTTTTTAGCTTCCTTCAGGGCAAGGGATGCACGTTCATACAGTTCTAAAAAGCTTTTTCCATCTTCCGGATATATACTTATCCCTGCATGAAAACTTAACGAAACCTCTTCATCTTTCACCTTAAAAGGTTCATAGAAGACACTTTTTAACTTTTCAACTATGCTGAAAACATCCTCTTTACTTCTAAGAGGATAAACAAATATACCGAACTCGTCACCGCCCAGTTTAGCGAGAATATCGCTCCCTCTAAAGGCACTTCTCAATCTCATAGCCACTTCCTTTAGTATCCAGTCCCCTCCTTGGAAACCATAAACCCTATTTATATAGGTAAAATTTGTTATGTCAAAAACCACGAAAGCACCGAGAAACTCACCTTCTCTTAAAATATCTGATACTTTAAATCTAAATCCACTTTGGTTTAGAAGACCTGTAAGAGCATCGTAGTACTTTAACCTGTCTACTTCTTCGGAAAGATATACTTCTTTAGTTATATCCCGTCCCACGGCTACAAATCTTTGTTCTCCACCCGGGAGCTTTACAGGAATAACGGTTATCTCCAAGTAAAAAATTTCCCCGTTCTTTTTTCTGTTTATAAATACCCCACGAAAATTTTTATCTGAGAGTATGGTATCCCAGAATATTTTGTAAAAACTTTTGTGGTGAAGTCCAGATTTAAATATACGCGGATTCTTCCCTATAAGCTCTTTCTTTGAATATCCACTTATTTTCTCAACAGCTTCGTTAACGTAGACTATTCTTCCTTCTTTATCGGTAACCAGTACCCAGTCTGAAGAAACTTCCAACGCTTTTGAGATAATAATGCTGTTTCTAAATTCCCTTAACCTTCTGAGAGCAAACTCAATATCCGACTTCAGTTCGTAAAGTATATCTCTCGTTTCCTCTTGAAAGAAAAAAGGTTCATCAGCGTACAGGTTTATAACATACTTTGTTTTATTGTCTACCTGTATAGGGATTATACAGGAAGACAAGTATTTTCTCTTTAACATCTCTTCACGCCATGGAGCCATTGCAGAATTAGTTCTGGTATCTGGATTTATAAGAATTTCCCCTTTTCTCAAAGAAGCTACTATTGGATTTTCTTCATCCGCCAAATGTATTTTTATATTTTTTAGGAAACCGTCCTCAAATCCACAAAAATGAACATTTTTTACTTCTCCGTTTTCCGATACCTTTCCTATCCATACAAATTTAAGATTTAAATTGTGTATTAAACTGCTACATATTTTCGTAAATACTTCTTCTTCAATAACAGACTTGGTAATTACATAGTTTACTTCCCTAAGTAATTTGTAAAGTCTTTCGTAGTGCTTTTGTTTTGTGATATCTACTAAAACTACGAATCCTGCGTACTTTCCCTCGTAAAGAATTGTATCCGAAAAGACTATAGTCCAAACGGTGCTTCCATCTTTCTTCTTTAACTTTAACTCCTTGTAAAGCACGGAAATCCTTTTTCCTTTTAACCTTTTATCTACTATATCTTTTACAAAATCACGATACTCTTCAGCGACTATATCAATCGGACTTAGATTGAATAATTCTTCCATAGAGTATCCCAATAAATCGCGTATATATTTGTTAGCGAATAGAATTTTTTCCCTGTAAATTACTACACCGAATCCCTGAACGTTTTTTACAGCTTTTGCGATGTCATGTTCCTGCCATACAGTTAAAAGATTTTCGAGCTTTTTAAAAAGGTCATTTATTTGTTCTATTGAATCTTCTTCAAGGATTTCTATTTCGGGAAATTTTTTTAAAATATCTCTCCACTTATCTGCATTTTCCCTTTTTACCATAAAAGGATGGAAGGTCTTTATAGAGTAAGTTTCGAAAATTTCTATATCTCTTTTCTCTTCATCTGGTAGTTTTTCCAGAATTTCTCCGTAAATTATCCCGAAATCTGCTTGATTATTTTTAACCATTTCCAAGGTTTCGTAATGATTTTTTGTAAATATTAGCTCTATTTTATCTTTCTCAATTCTTTCAAAGCTGAGAAGTCCCAACAGAAACAGTTTTAAATTTACCAAAGCAACCTTATATAACTCTTTTTCCTCAAAATATTTATTGCCTATGAGTATAATTTCATCCTTTTGCCCACGAAACTTCCCTACGGGTATATAACCAGCTTTATAGAGCTCTAAAGCTATATCCGGACTTGCATAGTATAAATCAAACTTTTCTTTTCTAATCTGTCGTTTCTCTTCTGTAAAGTCATTAAAAAAAATTAACTCAACTTCTTTGTTCAATAAATCTGACAACTTCCTGGAAAATTCTTTCCATCTAACATTATCTCCCTCTTTATCATGAGAACATACACCCAGCTTTATTTTCCCTATATCCTTCATTTATCTATTCTTATTAACTTATTCCCGTGAACTAATCTGTCAAGTTTACGTATTTTTACGAAATTTTAGAACTAACCAGTTTTTCTTTAATTAAATCCTTTAATCTCCAGTATCTCGGAAGTTCTCCGACGAAGATAACATCGTTCTCTGAATAATCTTCATCTTCGTTCCACACAAGTAATAAAGGTACTGTTTTATACCCTAAATATGTAAGTACATCCAAATATTCGTACATGTCTACTTCTTCCCACTCTATCGGAAGTTCTTCTTTCAATTTATTCAAAAGCCTTTTCGCTTGTTCACATCTGGGACAATCTTCCTTAGTTACTAAAACCAATTTCAGCATGAGTAAAAGGATATAGTCCTTTTATAGATAAAACCATTAGATAGCTCATCAATTCGAAATAGAATAAACCCTTAGAGGTTCGTACCATCCCCAAACTGTAGGGAAAACATTCTTTAAACTCTTTCTCACCGCCACCATACTTTTAGGAGCAACTATAAATATCATTGGTTGCTGTTCTGTAATTATCTTAAAAGCCTTTTTGTAAATTTCTACTCTCCTTTCAAAATCCAGTTCTGTAGCCCCTTTATCTATCAGTTCATCTACTCGTTTCTCCCACTCAGTTGAAGGTTTCTTTTGTCTTGGATGCCACATATGTAAGGTTCCAGAAGAATGCCATACATTTCTTCCAAAGTGTGGATCTATAGACCCTGTAAGCCCGATAATAACAGCTTCCCATTCATAAGGTGGAGCGGTGAGCTTAGATACAAGGGTATTGAAGTCTATAGGCTGAAAATGAACCTTTATGCCTATTTTCTTTAAATCTTCTTTTATTATAGCTCCCATCATTTCTCTTTCCTTATTGCCAGCGTTGGTTATCAAAGTAAATTCAAGGTCGTGTCCTTTCGGGTCTTCAAGAATGCCATCACCATCTCTATCTTTAAAGCCTATGCTTTCCAGAAGATATTTTGACTTTTGTAAATTGAATTCAAATTTCGGATAATATTCTTCATCGTAGTAGGGTATGTTTGCAGGAGTAATGGGAGTATATAGAGGTTCAGCAAGTCCGTTATATACTAATCTTACGATGCTTTCTCTATCTATTGCATGGGAAATGGCTATGCGAAATATTTTATTTCTGAACCATTTTAGTTTATATTTGGGAATTTTTGCATTGGGATTTTGATTAAAAACCAAAAATGTAATTGAAGGTGTAGCTCCGAGGTCGTAAATTATAAAGTTTTTTTTCTTCTGATGTGCTAAGAATATTATATCTTGAGCTCTTACACTTATGTAATCTATTTCTCCATTTACAAACTTGAGAAGTGCAGTTTCAGGGTCAGGAATGATAACTCCAACCTTTTCTTCTATATAGGGTAGTCTTCTTCCTTTTTCATCTTTTTCGTAATAATAAGGATTTTTGCTGTATATAACCCTTTGCCCTTTTATGTATTCCTCTATCTTATAGGGACCAGTACCAACGATATCTTTTGGGTCTGTATTTACATTCCAGGAGGTAGAAAAGTTTTCTTCCTTTACAAACTTTTCAAGCTTATGCTTCGGAAGTATTTCCGCTCCTAAAGAATTTAAAAAAGGTGCGAAGGGTTTGGGCAATATAAATTTAACTGTGTAATTATCCAGTTTCTCAACCTTTATCTTTTTCCCTTCTATGGTGAGAATATCCCTCATAGATGTAGGTATATTGTCGTTTAGGTAAATTTCGTTAAAGGTAAATACAACATCATCTGCGGTAAAGGGTTTTCCGTCATTCCATCTAATACCTTTTTTTAGTTTAAAAATCCAAACAGTACCGTTTTGCGATACTTCCCAGCTTTCAGCCAAATCGGGTTTGACCTTCATGGTTTTTAAATCCAACTTTGTAAGACCACTAAATATATCCGATATGACAGCTGTTGATGAGGTTTCCATAGCGAGTGCAGGATTGAGAGTTTTAGGGTCAGAAGAGAGATGAAATCTTAACGGAACTTTCAATATATCTTTATCTTCGGGAATATCGGGGATTGCTTTTTTTAAGTCTATCTTTACTATTTCTATATTTCCCCTTTCGGGAGAACTCAAAAAGTAAAAAGGTAAGAAAGCTAAAATAACAGTGAAGAAAGCTAAGATAAAACCAACCATAGTGAGATTTTAGAATACAGAACCTATTAAATGTTGTGGAAGAGTTGGTGTTCCAGAACCGCTACCACCTAATGTATCACAGGAAAGTGCATTTATGTAATCGGATAAATTGAACATATCAATATAATTCTTTACCAAATCAAAATTTGATACTATTTCAGCTCTATTTGTCATTCTTAAGCGTTCTGTTAGGGAATTTAATAAAATTAACCCTTCTATTCTTGCTCTGTTTACAAGTTCAAGTCCTTCCATTTCCTCTAGAACAGCTAATAGTCCTTCTATTCTCGCGTTATTCGGTATTCTTATTTCTTCATCCACTCTTTCAGCTATGATTATCCCACTAATGGAAGTGTTATTAACTAAATCCGCTTCAAGATTATCGGTGATAAATAAACCTTCTAAGCTTGTTCTATCTGTCAGTTTTAGCTTCATTTCTCCGCCATCATTTAAAGTAATTACATATCCAATATTTCCTTGAGTAGACCTATTTGTAAGTTCTATCTCTACCTCTTCTTCCCCTATAAGGATGTTGTAATTATCACCTCCACCTATGTTAGTTCTATTTACACCTTCAAATTCAACCTCTTCTGCGTAAGCCAATATTCTTCCATTAATAGAAGTTTCATTAGTCATTTTAATTTCTATTTCATGATCTGCTTTTGCTAAAAAGTTTCCATTTATTGTGGAGTTATTTGACGGACTAAACTTAACTTTATATCCTCGGAAGTAGAGATCACCGTTTATATTTACGTTGTTTGAAAAGTTTATATACGTTTCTTCAGTGGAATTACTTAAGTTTATAATTAAACTACCGTTTATCTGTGTATCATTTACAAGATTTATCTGCCTGAGATCTCCTGCAGAAATTACAACCTCACCGTTTATATTAGTTGTATTGTTAGTCTCAAAGCGGGATACCTCATCGAGAGCTTGTATGAAAATACTTCCGCTTACCTGAGTATTTCCTAACTTTATTTGAACATTTGTTCCTTCAATAACAAGATTAGATCTTATATCTCCTCCCCAAAAATCAACAGTCACATCTGTTCCAGATAATACAACTGTAGAACAAGCGCTTGTGTCTATTTCTTGATTTCCACACCTTATTACTTGTTTATTGTCCCATCTGATTTCACACCTACTCACTCCAGATATTTGACAACTTTGCAAAGTGATATCTGGAGGACTTGGAATCTGATAGTTATCGTATATGGTATTAAACTGTTCAACAATATAATTCTTCAAATCTTCAATTGTCGTTCCTTCCCTGAATAATACTTCATTTAGATCCATAGGATTGGTTAATCTCTGAGTTCTATCTATTTGACCTTCATTTTCTTCCCTTTGGATATCGTCACATAATTCTCCGCAATCATAGTATGCTAAGGCAGGACAATTTTCTCTACCAGATATACGAGATCTATTCACAAGTCTAAAGTAGTTACCATCCATATAGTTTACGGTCAGTGCTCCTAAACCTCCTCCCCCTCCTTGCATGTTCACATAGGCTATTTTGTATCTAACAGCATTATCCTTTCTACCTACTGCTAAGATAAAACATTGCCCCGGACTTGCTTCGTACATTCTATATTCCCAATCACCGCCGTTTACATTTCCGCTTCCACTACTACTACAACTGTTACTCGTCATGAAAGCTTCTATACCAGCATTTAAAGCGTATTCCGAGTTTGCTTCCGCTATGTTGTGATTTATACTACTTTTTGTTATCCTAAACCCTTCATCAGACATTACTAAAAGTGCAAAACCTACAGCCGTAAATATAAAGGTTGCAGCTACAGTGCTTACTAACGAGAAACCCTTCATCTCTTTTACCTCCCCAGGATAATATCTTTCGTGAGAGTATATTCCCTTGTTCCTACCCTATTTACGAAAGTAATTGTGAACCTTACGGCTTTGCATTCGCCGTTAGTAGGATTACAACCTTGAGGTAAGAGTTCTGCCTGCATACTGCTTACAGGAGAGCGGACTGGTTATAGGTTCTTTATCCCCTTCCTGCTCTGACACTTTTAAATATAGTTCTCCATCGGTACTTTCACAATATATTCTTATTATTTTTGGAACACGGATAATAGTATCTCCTGTCTGAAGAGATACAGTATTTCCATTTATGTCATCTATTTGCTTCCGAACAGCTGCATTTGAAAAATCTCCTCCTATTCCGCAATCTCCATTATCTACTCCTATATTCTGTCCCGTTGTCAGTGCTATCACACTTTCTCCTCTCCAAACGTAATAATAGTGGTCTTCATCCTGCGTCATATTACAAGCGAGAGCGTTGTAACTATCCGTATCCGCTTCATCTAATACTATAAGAAAACCTTGGGTATTTCCGTAGAATATAATTTCATCACATGGACTCGAATCGTTTTTTATAATGCAAAATCTGTTAGAAGGATATTGCGTAGTCCCTATATCAGTATCAAATACGTACTGGCAATCTGTTCCACCCTGAGGTACTCCGTTCCCCCATCTATCGAAGTAGAACTTTAATTGCTCCTCTACAGTTCTGGAGTACTCTATCAGGTCAGATATGGCTTTATCCTGTGCAAAAAACAATCCGGAATTTTTAAATGCGTAATAAAGCCCCAGTGAAAGTATTATTGACATTGCGAGAGCTACTAAGAGTTCTATTAAGGTCATTCCTCTTTTCATGAGTTTTCCCCTAAGTTACAGGTTTTGCCTGTTAGCGTATAAGATATATCGTTGTAGGAGGCAGTAACAGAAATATCACTGCAGGAATTTTCGGGAACGTTGCATCCGCTTGCGCTTATACTTACTGTAATATTCCCGCATGTAATATTTGTAGGAGGATTTATTCCTGAACTGCATGTATCCAGTGCATAATAAGCTGCTTGAGTTACGCAAGATATAACAAATCTATTCCCCATAAATTCAGCAAACTTGGAAAAAACGTAAAATATAC
>QNXQ01000124.1 GCA_003978875.1 Aquifex sp.
TACTGGAAATGTAGGAATTGGAACGGCGAGTCCATCGCAAAAATTAGAAGTTAATGGAAAGTTCAATAGAGGAAAAAATAATTAACGGGGAGCGGGTTTTTACTATCAGGGAAGTAGCCAAACTTATTAGGCGTTCCTATAGAAGAACATGGGAGCTTATAGCCATTGAAGGAAAAATTAAGGCTGTTAAAGTAGGGCGTGTTTATTTAGTTCCTGAAAGTTCTTTAAAAGATTTCCTCAGGAGGTCAAAGGTATGAGTGAATTCAAGCCTTTAGAAGAATTTGAAAGCTTAGAAGAAGCTTTAGAAGTTTTAAGAGGTGATGTAAAAGCAATAAAGATTTTAAGAGATGGAAAGTATTTAGCTACAGTTTATCCTGAAGAGATAGAAGGTTGGGACATTCAGGAATGGCTAAAGGAAAAATACGGCGGTGGAAAATACACACTTCAGCTTATAAAGAAAGATGGAAAATTCGGAAAGAGTTTTACTTTCATGATAGAAGGAAAACCTAAAGAGGTTTCCGAGATTTCCCATTCTGACCCTGCCATTAGCGTATTGGTGGAACAGCTGAAGGAGCTGAAGGAAGAAATTAGAAGACTAAAAGGAAAGGAAGAGGGAGACATCTTTAAATACCTTCTTGAGATGGAAAAGCAAAACAGGGACGAGATTTTTAAACTCTTTCTTGAGCTTATCAAGAGCAAAGAAGAAAAAAGAAGCTCGTTTATTGAGGGATTACTAAAGGAAGCCATAAAAAACCCTCAACTTATCGGAGCTATCGGAACAGGTGTTTATAAGCTTATCAAAACCTTGATGGCTAAAAAAGATGATCTCGTAGAACTTATCAAGATAGCAAAGGATGACCCAGAACTTAAAGGAGTTATCTCGGAAGTCCTTAGTGCAAAATACGGCGTAAAAGGTGATTTCTTGAGTGCCATATTTGAAAATCCAGAGCTTATAAACAAATTCCTTGACACTTTGAACAATCTCCTTTCTAAAAGACAGGTATCTAACCGAGTATCTAACCAGTATCTAACTCCAGTATCTAACTCGGTATCTAACCAGTTAGATTATGGTCCTACGGGTAATCTAACCGATAATCTAACCCAGTCATCTAACGATAATCTAACTGGTAATCTAACCGAGGAAGAAGGAGAGGGAGAAATAGAAGAGGGAAGTATTTTAGGAGTTTTGTTAAAGGTGTTTAACCTTTTGGCTCAGAACTTGGGAAGCGAGGAGATACTAAAAAACCTGAGTGAAACGGAAAAGATTACGCTAAAGGAGTATTTAAGTGAAACAGGAATAGAAAACTCCATAGAGCTTATAGGAGTTTTAAAGGCTTCGGGAATTCCGAAAGAGTACATAGAGCCATTAAAAGAAAAGAAAACGGTAATAGACGAGATAATAGGACGTTTAACCGCTACGGAAAATACGGTACCCTGACGGTAAACCGACGGTGAACTGACGGTGAACTAACGGTGTCCGCACGGTAGGGAGTCGTTAACGGGACGGTAAGGGACGGTTGAACAAAATAGCCATTTTGTTCAATTTATCAAACCGTTGATTTTCAAGGAGTTTAAAATGCTCAGGCTTGAAAAAATACCCACATGGGAAGAGGTAAAAGATTTCTGGAGACAGGCAACGGAATTATACAGCTCGGGAAAACTTGAGCTTAGGGATTATTTATTTTTCGGTTTTGTTTTTTTCACAGGTTGCAGGATTTCCGAGATTTTGAATATACGGAAAGAAGATATAAATCCTAAACGCTCGGTCGCTATCATCCGACAACTTAAGAAAAGGAAAGAGGTTAAACGAGAGGTTATTATCCCTGAGTTTTTGAAGGGAGATTTAAAGGTTTATTTAGAGGGATTGAAAGAAAATGAGAAACTTTTTCCCTTTGCAAGAAATACCGCATATCTCAAAGTAAAAGAGTTTACAGGTTTCAATCCTCACGCTTTTAGACATACCTTTGCTATTGAAATTCTGAAAAGAACCGATAACCTCGAGTATGCAAGAAGGCTCTTAGGACACTCGAATTACAACACCCTTAAGCATTATTTGGATTTTACGGTTGAAGACATCAAGGATAAGCTTGGAGGAATGTTTTAAGGTTTTTCATAGAAGATTATCACGCCTTTGAACTTCTTTCCTTCTTTTACATAAAAGATATAAAGGTTTTTGTGCTTCTTTTTCAGCTCCTTTATAAACTTTTCCCATTCTTTTCCTTTGACTTTCAAGGTTTTTAATCTTTCCCAAATGGGTTTAGTTTTGGTTTTCCGGGAGCTTCTTTTTGGAACTGGAACCAGTTTTGATTTACCTCTACGAGGCTTCTTTTTTTCTCCCTTTTCTTCCTTTTTCTTTTCTATTAAAACTACTTCCACATCGGGAAGGTTTGAAAGGCTTCTTATTTCTTCTTCTACAGTCAAAAGCTCTAAAACATCGGAAGGAAGGAGCATATACTTTCCTTCTATGTCTTTGTAGGCTCCAATTACTTCACGCCAAACATCCGTTATTTTCCAGCCTAACCTTTTCCTTAAATACGTTTCTATCGCTTTATCTAATGTGGTTTCCGCATACTTGCCTTTTTTCTTGAGTTTGAGGTTAAAGTAATCTAAAAAATCTTCCCATGTGTCGGGAGATATACCGCTTCTTGTTATGGCTTCCCTTATCTCCCTTGCTAAAGCCTTATAATTCCTGAGGCTTACCTTTGGGATTTTGGGAAGTTCTACGTAAACCTTTTCCTTTTTCTTTTCCTCTAAGCTCTCCTCTAAGGCTTCTATTTCTTCTATTGTGAAGTTTTTAAGAAGTTTCATTTTTTCGCTGGCTTTTGCTTTTTGTAGATGTTTAGATACACGCCGAAATCCTCAACAGTGTATTTTTGCTTTTTATATCTTTGTGCAAGTTTTAAAGCTTCTTCCCTTTCAAAGTTGCCTTTAAATTCTCCTTCTACGAATACCTGAACTTTCCTTTTCATTTCAGAACCTCCTCAGGCTACATGTTTTTTCTTGCCGTAAAGCCATACGACATTTTGAGGCTTTTCAGGGTCAAGGTCAAAGTGAATAAAACTCCTTGCTATCCCTATTCTTTTTATGCCTTTAGAAAGCAGGAAGCTTAAAATCTTGTGTCTGTCTTTTGAGTTTGAAGCTTTTACATCCACAGCATAGCCCTTTACGTGTGCAGAATTGGGAACCCCTCCTATTCTCTTGTTGTGAACTTTACACCTGTAGGCTGAAGTAATGATTACAGGCTTTTTAAGGTGTTCCCTTAGCTCTTCCAATATATCTATTAAGGAATTGTGAATGAGGATTTTTCCACAATGCTTACATCTGAATTCTTCAGCCCTGAAGTGTTTTATACCTTTTTCTCGTATGTATTTCCTTACTTCATCATCTTTCAGTAGCATCAGGTTAAACATTTTTAGCATCCTCCGAATCTTTTCACTCTCGTAAGATAGTTGTAATTTCTTTTACCTCTTAAAACGTTTCCGATGCCTATGTTGTAAGCTTGAATTGCTAAATCCCAGTTCTTTAAACGGTTGTAAAGCCATCTAAGATATGCAGAGCTTGCCCTTGCCTGAAGCCTTAAATCTTTTTTAACTTCTTCCCAATTCATTCCGATGGTTTTCACAGCTCCACGAGTAAGCCCGAAAGCTCCATAGCTTACACCATCAGGATGGAAGCGGTAAAACCATTTGGGATTTAATGAGCTTTCGGTTTTCGCTATTCCTAAAAGTATGCATTCAGGGACAGAATAACGCTTCGCTTCTTGCCTTATTATCTCTTTGATGTCAGGAGTGTTTAAAGCTTTTGCGTTTGAGTTTCTTTTGAGGAAAAACAAAAGCCCTAAGCCCAAGAGTAGCCACGGAAACGCCTTTCTCATTTTTTAGCCTCCGAATATCTTTTGTGCTATGGCTTCAATAGATATCCCTACGGTTGTGCCAATGGACACTCCCACGCCCGTATAAAAAGCGATTTTGACCTCAAGCCTTCTTACTCTTTCTTTAAGCTCTTCTACTTCCTTCTCTAATTTCTCTATTCTTGCGGAAAGCTCTCCGAATTCCTTGTAAAATTCCCTTTCATCCATTTCCGCCCTCCTCCTATATTTCCACCATCGAAATGTGAACCATTACGTTAAACTCCCTTCCCTCTTCTACTTTTGCCTGAACTACTAAGGAGATTTCACCCGTAAGCCTCAGAGGTTCCGCAAAATCCACTTTGTAGCCCGATAACGCCCCTTCGCTCATGCAATCTATAACGCCTTTGGTTATCCCGTTTTCTTTGATTGCTACCGAGTAAGGAAATTCCGAAAGCCTCCATATTCCTATCCTTTTTCTTTTGACATCTGTGAAAATCTCTATCGTTTCTATCTTTACCATTCTGTTAGTGGAGATAATTAACTTTTCTTGAGGCTCGGAAGAGGTTAAAGTAAAAGGAATAGCCTTAGCGTATAGCCTCATCTTACCACCTCATTATTGATTTTGGTTTTGGTTGTTTTCCTTCTTCTCTTCCTTCTCTATCACTCCCACAAAGGTAATTACTATCTCAGTGGGTAGGTTCTGAATTCCCGTTAAATCCACCTCTACATCTAAAGAGGTTGTAATTTCTACCTCTGCGGGAAACTCAAATTTCTTTTCAAGAGTGTCAAAAACGAAACAGGGGAGAGGGTTTTTCCCGAAAATGGAACGGTTATTGTCTTTCACATCAAGGTATCCAACGGTAAGGTTAGAGTAAATAGCAAGGAGTTTAAAGTTTCTCGGAACTAAAATAGTGTCCCGATTGATAGAAGCAACAGGAGAACGGATTACGCTATTTACAACGTAAGGCTCTCTTTTCCTATCCATAGCCTACCCCTCATTAGCTTTCAGGCTCTACTTCAACACCATCAACACGAATAACGATATCCGCTGTTTCGTTGTTTTGTGCATCAAGCCCGTTCTTTTCGTCCCATCTGATTACAACGTCATAGGTTGCTCCAGGTTCTATGTAGATGGGAGTATCTAACACGTATGCGTCTTCTTCGGTGAATGGATTAAGTTCAGGACATATAAATTTGGCCATTCCTAACATTCTTTCCTGTCCTGATTGCCCTTTAACGATTACAACAGCTCCTTTAACCGCTTTCTCAAGTTGTGCGGGTGTAGTTCCACACGCCCTTTCTATTGTGATTTTCTGCAGAAGCAGTCCCGCGTTTGATGGTGCTCTTCCTTCCTTATACATCACATAATCGGTTCCAGTCTTGTTGGTAAACATTGAAACCGCCCCTGAAGTGTCAGGCTTTACGGTGAAAAGTCTCCAATTCTTATAAATCTTGGTTTTTGCCATCTTTTTCACCTCCTTGGTTTTTTTGATTTTCTAAAGAAAAACGATTAAATAGCATCAACGCCAACAGGTTTGGATATTTCATCAACAGGTAAATCGTCGCCGTAAGATAGAACATCAAGGTTCTCCTCCGCTTCTTGAGGCTCTAATTCTTCCTGAGGTAGCTCTTCCACATCCGCTGGAATTACTTCCTCGCTTTCAGGCTCGGGTAATGCCTCTGCTTCTTCTTCAGCTCTTAAGGATACTATTCCTCTGTCTTTAAAGACAAAATGGTCTATGAGGTTTAAAAATGCTCTTGCTCCCGCTCCCGCTACAAGCCCCAAGAAAAATTCTTTGTTTCTGCTTCCCTTCTTCAAGCCCATAAGTCCTATTCCCATTACCGCTATATCTCCTACGGGTATGCCTTTCTGGATTAAGGAATTAAGAGACTGAATTTTGGGCGCTACTATGCTTTCTATTACCTTCCCGCCCGCAAGCCCGAAAGCTGTTCCAGCGGAGATAAGCATTAAACTTTTCTGGTCTCTTACAGGGTTTTTAATCAAAAGTAGCCCTACGTTCTTCCTTCCACGCTTAACGGTTAAAACTTTTGTCTTTTGGCTTGTTCTTCTTCTTTTCTTTGTGCTTTTCTCTGTGCTTTCCTTTTTCTTAGAGGGATTAATTACTAATGCCTCTAAAACCGCCATCTTTCCTTACCTCCTTTGTTTTTTTACTTCCCGAAAAATCAAAAGGGAATAAACTAACGTCAAATTGATTTGAAATCTTTTCATCCTACTATCCCCTTTTCTTTCACCCGTCCTTTAAAGCCTATGATGTAAAGGTGTTTTCCTTCTTCATCTGTCAGAAGTTCGGGAAAGTCCGAAAGTCTGAAATCTCCTACTTTTGCTATGTAAACCTCTCCATTTCTGCATCGGAGTTCTAAAGGTTCATCTTTTCCAAAGAAGTGTATGTAAGGTCTCGGTGTTCCGTCTTTGTCTGAAAGGTAGATAACCGCAAGAAGTTTCCCCAAATATACAAAGGTCTGAGGAACGTAAAACTTTATGCGTTTTGCTCTTTTCGGAAGCCTGCCCCAGTGGAAGGATGTGTAAAGCTCAATGGCTTTGTTGAGGCTTCTTTGACTTACTTTCATTTTCTGCTCCTTTCTACAAATTTGGCAAGCAAATAAAGTGCTCCTCCCACCATCGCCATCTTTCCAGCGTCATTGATTGTTTTTCTGATGTCTTCTACTATGCTTTTCTGGTCAAACTGAACGCAGTAATCGGGTTTTACTTTTCCCTGTTTTACAAGCTCAAGGCAAGCGATACGCCTTTGTTCTTCCTTTATATCCCTGAAAATTGTTGAGCCTGTTAATGCTGTGATGGTTGCAACGCCTACAGCGGTTAAAACGAGAGGAAGCATTCTTTAACCTCTTAGCATTCTAAAGAGCATAAATCCGCCCGTGAATAACATCAGAGGCATTAAGGCATCTTGTAAGCCTTTGTTTTGTGCGGGTGTCATCGGTGTGGGAGTTACCGTTTTAGGTATAGGTCTATATGTTTGAGTTCTCCTTATTACGGTTGTAGTTGCCGTTCTTTGATGTGTCCTTATAGGCATTATTGCAGGAATAGGTTTTGAGGGTGTTCTTTTTGGTCTTACGGGATGTCTGTATGCTCTTACAGGTCTTCTTATCGGTCTTCTCCAAATTCTTACAGGTCTTCTTATCCTTCTCCATGAAAAAGGCTGTATCCATAGAGGCATTGTTCTTGTTCTTCTTCCTATAAGTCTTCTGTATCCCTTAAGTAACCTTCTGTAAGCATTCAGATAAATACGTTTTCTCCTTCTTCTCCAGAGTTGCCAGTATCTATTTAGCTGGTTTTTAATTCTTAGGATTATCCTCCTTCTCCAGTATCTTTTTAGCCTTGAGAACCATGTTCTTGGATGCTTTCTTTTTAACTTCCTCACTTTTGCGAGCCAACGCATACGGACTAAAGCCCTTCTTATTTGCCATTTTTTCCATCTCAGCCAGTTTCTAAATCCTATATATTTGTTCCTTAGCCAAGCCTTAGCCTTGGAGAATAAACCGTATTTGTGGGCTAATGCTGTCCCGCCTACAACAGCAGAACCTATTATCAAAGCTTTTAACGGTTTTCTTTTTATGAACCTTACTACCTTCTTAAAGGCTTTCCTTATTTTCCTAAAGAGCTTTTTAAAAAATCCAAGTTCTTGAGCTTCCGAGAGTTCTCCGTAAAGCTCCGCTAAGGCTAAAGCCTCTTCACCGTCTAAGGTGTCTATAGGAGTGTCAAGCTCAATGGAAAGCTCATAACTTTCTCCCGATAGGCTATCAATAGGAACGCTTAAAACCTCATTAGGATTTTCTTCTTCTCCTTCAAGCTCTGAAAATTCACCGAGTTCATTCTCAAGCCTTAAATATTCTTCTATTTCCCTTTCCGTATCTTCTACATCTTTCAAAACTTCTTTCTCATCAAGGCTAAGCTCCTTTCCTAAGGTGTCTACTTCTAAAAGTATTGTGCCC
>QNXQ01000126.1 GCA_003978875.1 Aquifex sp.
GGATTTTATATTGGAGTTTCTTTTTGTTGCAGCTCTTATAGGTCAACACCTTTCCAGACTTGCTGAGGATTTAATTATTTGGAATACGGAAGAGTTTGGTTTTGTAGAACTCCCCGATAAACTCTGTACCGGAAGTTCTATAATGCCCCAGAAAAAGAATCCCGATGTTTTAGAAATTATCAGGGGAAAGACGGGAAGACTTTACGGAAACTTAATGGCTTTGCTAACGGTAATGAAGGGTCTTCCCATGGCGTATAACAGGGATATGCAAGAGGATAAAGAACCACTCTTTGACAGTATAAGGAATTTAAAAAACATGATAAAGGGAATGCAGCTTGTACTCGATGGATTAACTCTTAAGGAACAAGTTATGAAAAGAGCTTCCGGGAATTTCCTCCTTATCACCGATTTGGCTAATTACCTCGTGGAAAAAGGAATTCCCTTCAGAACCGCACACCACATAGCGGGAAGCATAGTTGCTTATTTAGTGGAAAAAGGGAAGAAACTTGAAGATTTAACTCTTGAAGAATTAAAACAGTTTTCAGAAAAGTTTGAAGAAGATGTTTTTGGTATTTTAACACCCGAAAAATCAACCGATAGGAAAAGAGCTTTTGGCGGAACAGCACGAGAAGAAGTTTTAAGAAGAATAGAGGTTGCTAAGTTGGAAGAGGGATTATAAGCTTGATTTATAAGCTTTCTTATTTAAAGTTATCGCGATTTTTGGTAAACTTTTATGCACTCGGAGGATACCATGCATAGTTTCTGGGTAGACCTTCTTGTGGCAATAATAAAGATATTGGTAATACTGGGAATAGCTCTGGGGATAGGGGCATTTCTCACTTGGGTGGAAAGAAAAGTTGCCGCTCACATTCAAAGAAGACCGGGGCCAATGGTTGTAGGTTGGCACGGACTTTTGCAACCCCTGGCGGACGGTGTGAAGTTGCTTACTAAGGAAGATTTATTTCCCAGATACGGAGATAAGTTCTTATATCACCTAGCTATAATTCTGGCTTTGGTTCCTGCTACACTTGTATTTTCCGTAGTTCCCTTTGGTCCGGAATTTGAAATATTCGGATACAAGGTAAAACCTATACTCTCGGATGTGAATGTAGGCTTACTTCTCGTTTTTGCATTGGGTTCTATGGCGGTTTACGCCGTTGCTTTAGCAGGTTGGGCTTCTAACTCCAAGTATCCGCTTATAGCCTCTATGAGAAAGGCCGGAGTTTTGGTTTCCTATGAGGTTGTAATCACTTTTGCCGTAATGGGACCTATAATCCTTGCGGGAACCCTGTCGACATATGAAATAGTTGAAAAGCAGATAGAGCAGAAACTTTGGTATATTTGGCTTCAACCTATAGCTTTCGTAGTTTACATGTTTGCAGCCCTTGCGGAAATGGGAAGAGTACCCTTTGATGTTCAGGAAGCGGAAGCTGAACTGGTTACGGGTTTTACCGTTGAATACGGCGGTATGAAATTCGGTTTATTTCCTCTGGTGGAATGGTATATAGAAGGTCTCACCCTTTCTGCTATAGCAGTTGTTCTTTTCTTTGGTGGCTGGTCACCGATAAACATACCTTTTGTAGGATTTGTAGACCCATTATTCTTCCTGGGACCATTATCCCCGTTCGTGTGGTTTATCCTTAAAACTACGGCTCTATTCCTCTTTATACTTTGGCTTCACTGGACGCTACCGAGATATCGTATAGACCAGATAACTCAAAATGCCTGGAAAATTATGCTTCCACTTACATTATTTAATATTGTTATTACGGCAGTTCTTGCTCCTATCGTATGGAGGTAAAGAGAAATGATTAAGAAGGTAGCTGCAAAACCTTTATCTTGGTTAGAAAGAATATTTTTTATAGATTTCGTTAGAGGATTGAAAATAACCTTAAAAAATGCTTTCAGAAAAACAATCACAACCCATTATCCCTACGAAAAGATAACTCCTCCAAAGCGTTTCAGAGGTTTCTTTGCCCACAAAGTTGTGGATGGAACAGAACCCCAACCTGCCTTCCAAGAATGGGTAAACAGGTATAATATCCAAGTCGAGTACGGAAAAAGCAGATGTGTTGTATGTTTGAGGTGTAAAAGAGCCTGCCCTGTACCTCAACTGTTTGAAATAGAAGGTAAAAAGCTTCCTAATGGGAAGAGGGTGGTGAGTGTTTTTAACATGAATATGCTCCTTTGCACTTACTGCGGTTTCTGTGTAGATGCATGTCCCGTAGACTGTCTTTACCAAACCGATATACATGAAACTGCAAGCTACACAAGGAAGGATGCTATACTTACGTTAGAAATTCTCGAGCAAATAGGTAGAGATTGGCAGATGAGAAGGGAAAATGAACCCGACAGAATATGGATAGATGATGAACAAAGAATGAAGTTATGGTATGAGAATGATGTAAAATTACCTAAACCCGAGGGAGTTTAATGGGGAAGTTGATAATCTTCGGATTCTTCTCTTTAATGGCTATTCTATCTGGAATAGGAATCATTACATTAAAAAATCCCGTATACGTTGTTGTTGCTCTTCTTTCTTCACTTATAGCTGTTGCTGGTATATTCTTTACGGCAGGAGCTGAACTTGTTGGTGCCCTTCAACTCCTGATTTATGCAGTTGCCATAGCAATCTTCTATATCATAGTAATCAGTGCTGTACCTTGGCAAAAGGCCAAAAAGTCTGAAACTCACCACAGATTTGAAGGACTCATTTCTCTACCGGTAGTCCTGCTGCTCTATATTGAAATGATTGTTGTATTCCTGTTAGGGGTTAAGGCTTCTCCTAAGGGGGAAATAGCAAAGTTTATCGAAAAGATTGGAAATGCGGAAGTAGTAGGTGCTATTCTTTTCAGTAAATATTTCTTGGCCTTTGAGGTTGTGTCTTTAGTTCTTTTGGTGGGTATGATAGGTGCTGTACTAATAGGAAGAAAGGAGAGTCAGACCTATGAAGACGATACCACTTGAAGCGTTCTTAGTGGTAAGTATGATTCTCTTTGGGCTCGGAGTGATAGGTATAATCGCAAGGAGAAATTTAGTAACGGTTTTAATGAGTTTGGAACTTGCCCTTAATGCTGTAAATATTGCATTAGTAGGTGCTGACCATCACTTGGGGCTTGCAGAAGGTCAAATTTTTGCGCTGTTTATTATAGCCCTCGCAGCTACAGAGGCGGCTGTAGGACTTGGAATAATAATCGCTATTTTCAGGCTTAAGAAAGTTGAAAGCACAGACGAAATAAGCGAGTTGAGGGGCTAAAATGGAAGGGTTATTTGTCATACTAACACCGCTAATAGCGTTTTTAATAATCCTGGCATTTGGGAGGAAGATAGGAGACTTAGGAAGCGGTATCCTAGCCTCAGTAGCAGCAGGTCTTACCACTATCTTTTCTCTCGTTGTCACCCTAAAAGCTATACATAACCCGATTCATATCAAACTCTACAACTTCCTACCTATAGACAACTACACCCTCCAAATAGGCTTCTACTTCGACTCTCTCTCTTCCATAATGACCCTGGTCGTCACCTTCGTAGCCACCCTTATCTTCATCTACTCTATCGGATACATGAAAGATGAATTCGGCACCTGGACTTTCAAATTCTACGCATACCTCTCACTCTTCCTATTCGCTATGCTCCTTATAGTCCTGTCCGATAACCTCCTCGGTATATTCTTCGGTTGGGAAGGTGTAGGCCTCGCTTCATACCTCCTCATCGGCTACTACCACAAACAGAAAAAAGCCACAAATGCCTCCTTCGAAGCTTTCGTTATGAACAGAATAGGTGACTGGCTGTTTATCTTCGGTATCATCTACACCTTCTACCTTTTCGGAACCTTGGACATCGTGGATATATTCGCAAAAGTAGAAAGCGTTGACAAATACGCTCTCGGAATAGCAACTATGTTACTTTTCGGAGGAGCTGTCGGAAAATCCGGACAGTTTCCGTTGCACACCTGGCTTCCAAACGCAATGGCAGGTCCCACTCCCGTGAGCGCACTCTTGCACGCAGCTACCATGGTAGCCGCAGGAGTTTACATGGTAGCAAGACTCTACCCTGTCTTTGAAGCAACACCTCAAACACTAAAACTCATAGTAGTTATCGGAGCGGTGACTATGACAATGGCAGCATTAGCGGGAGCGGTTCACAGCGACATCAAAAAGATAATAGCTTTCTCTACGATGTCGCAACTGGGTTATATGTTTGTAGCGTTGGGAGTCGGAGACGAAGGCGGAGCGATGTTTCACCTCACAACCCACGCCTTCTTCAAAGCACTCCTGTTCTTATCAGCGGGAGCGGTAATTACAGCATTTCATCACCACCTATACGACATATTCAAGATGGGGGGACTCAAGAAATACATGCCAGTGAGTTACGTAGCGTTTATGATAGGGGCGTTGAGTTTAGCGGGAGTAGTACCCTTTAGCGGATTTTGGAGTAAGGACAGGATAATAGCGAGTATGTATGAGTGGAGTGGGGTATTAGGAGTAATAGGGACAATAGTAGCGTTTATAACGGCGTATTACAGCTTTAGGGAAGGATTTTTAGTATTTCATGGGCAAGAGAGGTGGAGGGAGCATTACGGGAAGGAGGTGAAGGAAGTAGAAGGAGTGATGACGGTACCCATGGGATTGTTAGGTTTTGTGACGGTACTCAGCGGTATATTTGGTTTATGGCTAGAGCATTGGTATGTTGGAGTAATAGGAGGGGAGGAGAAAGGGATACATTTGAGTGTTGCGGTGGTATCTTTGGGAGTGGCAGTATTGGGTATATGGCTGGCTTATGCGGTGTATGTGAAGGAGGTAATAGATTACAGGAAGGCGTA
Organism: Aquifex sp.; assembly: GCA_003978875.1. GTDB lineage: Bacteria > Aquificota > Aquificia > Aquificales > Aquificaceae > Aquifex. The sequence goes on from QNXQ01000126.1 coordinate 4,823, forward strand.
TGGAGCGCTTAAGGCTATACACACAACTTTCAAAGAGCAATTCTTTACAGAAAAACTCTATCACAATATACTCGCCGGAGGGTATATGCAGGCTTCAAGGTACTCCTTCAAGTTCATAGACAGAGGAATTATAGATGGTTTTATAAATGCCCTGTATAAAAACTTTTTCAGCTTTGTAAGATTTTTATGGAAAAATCTCGATATAAAAATTATCGATCTAATTATTCACGAAAGTGTACTTACAGCCTTCAGGGTGGGAAAGATTTCAAGACAACTTCAAACTGGATTGCTGAACCATTACATTCTCTTCCTTACTATAGGTGTGGTTGTAATTCTCGGTATTATGCTTTACATACTCGATAGGTTGTAAGGGGTAAGAAAGATGGAAAAGATGAGTTTTGAATTTCCTTTCATATCGGTTTCAATAGCCATTCCTATAGTCTTTTCCTTTTTAATACTTCTATTTAAGGAGAAGTTTGCAAAATACATAGCTCTTCTGGGAACGGGACTTACTTTTTTAGTTTCGGTAATAGCACTTACTTGGTTTGACTTTTCAAAAACGGATGTAGTCCAGTTTTATGAGGAATACACAATCCTTAAAGAATTAGGGGTAAAACTTTCTCTGGGTGCAGATGGACTTTCCTTGCTTATGTATATACTTACTACTTTGGTATCCCTTGTAGCGGTTATATGGTCTATAGGAGATGAAAAAATAAAAACTCGCTTGAAGGAGTATTACATAGCTTTTCTACTTACGGAGTCCTTTGTTATTGGAGTCTTTACAACCTTTGATTTGATTGTCTTTTACGTATTCTACGAGCTTACTCTTTTGCCGATGCTATTTGTTATCGGTATATGGGGTTATAAACTTAGACTATATTCAGCTTACAAATTCTTTGTATACATATTCATTTCATCTCTTTTCCTACTTTTAGGTATAGCTTCATTATCGGTTTTCCATTTCAAGGAGAAGGGGAATTTCACATTCAATTACTTTGAGCTTTTGAACTTAAACATTCCCAACGGTTTTGAAATTTTCCTGTTTTTGCTCTTCTTTATAGCCTTTGCAGTAAAGACTCCAATAGTTCCATTCCACACGTGGCTTCCCGATGCACACGGTGAGGCTCCTACAGCAGGTTCCGTTGTTCTGGCTGCAATCTTGCTTAAAATGGGAACTTACGCTTTGGTCAGGTTCAACATAGGGCTATTCCCAGAAGCAGCTACGACTCTCGCTCCTTATTTGGTGGCTCTGGGTATTTACTCAATAATAATGGCTTCGTGGATGACCATATCCCAGACGAATATAAAAAGGTTCGTCGCTTATTCCTCGGTATCCCATATGGGTTTCGTAGTTACAGCTATGTTCCTTTTAACTATGGAAGGCTTAAGGGCTTCCGTCATAGAAATGTTTGCTCACGGTCTTACAAGTGCAGGACTTTTTATGGTTGCAGGATTTGTATACAATCGTCTCCATACCTTTAACTTTTCGAGTTTAAGAGGTGCTATTAAGTTTATGCCTCTTTTTGCAACAATTACTGCAGCTATAGCTTTTGCTGCTATGGGATTACCCGGTGGTTCCTCTTTCTGGGGTAAGTTCCTTACAGTTGTAGCTGCGAGAGAGTATTCAACTGCGTTGGCTCTCGTAGTAATAGTAGCTGCTTTCTTCAGCGGTGCTTATGTGCTTTACTTTATGAAAACTCTGTATTTGGATGTCAGGGAAGAAGGTATTCTTATGCACTTTAGAGATGTAAATGGGTATGCATTGATGGCATTTTTGATGATAGTTATTCCCGTTATTCTGGTTGGATTCGTTCCGTTTATCTTCTTTGCCTTCTATGAAGGTGTAATTGAGCATCTATTGAAATATATCCTCAAACTGCCTTTCTGAGGGGAGTGAATGATGGATTTAAGGGCATTGATAGGAGCTATAGAGATACCCGACTTAAAGAAGTTCCTACCGGAGCTAATTTTACTTGGCTTAGCTTTCCTACTGTTTACCCTTGACCTGATTCTCAAAAAGAGGGATAAAAGGTTAGTTCTATCTTTAGTAAGCTATCTGGGTTACTTTGCGGTTCTTTTATCCCTGCTTATCCCTTGGAGATATCCGGGTGATACCTTCTATGGAAACTTTACTAACGACCCTTTAGCGGTTACCATCAAAGTTTTCGCGGTATTAATTACTTTAGCCATACTACCTCTTGTTAATAACTACTACAGTTCTAAAAAGTCTTTCTACGGAGAGTTTTTCTATATTCTTGCTTTCACATTACTCGGTGTATTCATTCTTTCCTCTTCCTATAACTTGATAATTCTATATGTATCGTTGGAACTAGTTTCTGTAGGTTTTTACATACTCACCGCTCTCCTTAGAGGTTCTACTGAGTCAAAAGAAGGTGCTTTTAAGTATTTAATCTTAGGTGGTCTTTCCATAGCTCTTGCATCCTACGGTGCTGCATTTATGTACATTTATGCGGGAAGTATCGATTTGAGGGAGATTTTGACTTATCAGGGTAAGGATGTCCATTACCTTATCCTGGGACTCGTTTTCTTCCTTATAGGTCTTGCGGTAAAAATAGGGGCTGTTCCTTTCCATTATTGGCTACCAGATGCATATCAAGGAGCTCCTACACCCATTACAGCCCTTATGGCTTCGGTTGGAAAGCTTGCTTTCTTCATACCCATAGTAAGGGTAGTTCCTTTGGTTGAAGAAAAATTTGTCATGGTTTGGACCATTACAGTCGGACTGATAGCGGCTCTCACGATGCTCTACGGTAACTTTGTTGCCCTTGTACAGAAGAACGTAAAGAGACTTCTTGCGTATTCTTCTATTGCTCACTCGGGATACATTCTTGCTGCAGCAGCTGTTTCCAAAGTAATAGGAATGGAAGCGGTAATTTATTTCCTTGTAGCCTACCATTTTAGTCTCAGGAAAATACTTATTACCAAGTTCCCTTATGTCAAGATAATGGAGACCATCTGGGTCAT
>QNXQ01000212.1 GCA_003978875.1 Aquifex sp.
CTATTACAGCTTCCGGATATTTTGATTTAACTAGTATCAATGCTAGAAAATCATCCAAATGCCTTGGTTTTAAATGAGATACTATCTTCATAATGCACCTCCTTTGCTGATTTTTGGCTTGTCTTAAAAAAGAAGAGAAACGCCCGGCCGGTTTGTTGTTATCTTCTACCAGCCGGGCAACAATGGTCTGGGGAAGCCCCCTTTGGAGCTCCCCCTTTTCTTTTTTCTGTGGTCAATGTGGTTCAGTAACTGTACCCTCATCAAATTCTTTATACCAACTATCTTGCCGTTTATTTACTAAGGGTGTTATCTTAAAGACATGGCCAGAATCTACAGAGATAAGAAAACTGGTATCTACTACATTGATTACACAATAGAAGGAAGACGTGTAAGAAAATCTCTTGGTACAAGGGACAGAAAACTTGCAGAATTAAAGCTCAAAGAAATCGAAGTAGAAATTGCCAAAGGAAGGCTTGGTTTCCAACCGTCTATAGACAAGTGGGACTTCTTTGACGTTTACTCTAAGTACGTGAAAGTTAACAAGTCTAAGGAAACGGCCCGCAAGGATATTTACGTGTTGGAGAAGTTCTTTGAGTGGGTTCCTGTGGATAAACTTGACAAGATTACCGTAAGACATGTTGAGTCGTATAAGAACTACCTTATACTCAATCGAGGGCTTGCAAAGACTACTGTAAATATTCATCTAAGACACTTGAAGTCGGCTTTTAATTACGCTGTGAAACTAGGATACCTTAATAAAAGTCCATTTGAGAGTGTATCTTTGTTTACCATTCCAGAGAAAGGTAGGCTTCGTATAATCACAGAGGAAGAAGAAGAGAAGATAATAGACTTCTTGTACAAGAAGAATGGTGGAAAAAAGATGGTAGCAGTGTTTAAGGTATTATTGTATACAGGAATGCGGGTTGGAGAATTCGGGTCACTTACCTGGGACGAAGTAGACTTTAAAGAAAGGCTGATTAAAATAATCAACAAGGAGAACTGGAATACAAAGACCAAAAGGGTTAGAACTGTGCCTATTCCGGAAGTTATAGTGGATGATTTAAAGTACCTTAAAAAGGTTTCTCCTAAGAAGCCTTGTCCATTTTCTGCATACTATATCAGTGAATTTATCAGAGATGCATGTTTAGCTTTAGGCCTTGAACCTGCTTCTGCTCATACGTTGAGACATACGTACGCTTCCAGGTTGGCTATGAAAGGCGTTTCTCTGTACGCTATTGCCAAACTTCTGGGTCATAGTTCAATCGCTACAACACAGATATACGCAAAGTTTTTACCGAATAAACTTAAAGATGTAGTCGATTTTGCCTTTGGAAATCAAGGGGAAGATGATGTCAGAAATTTGGCAGAATTAAGTGAGGTGTAAAATGAAGTGGTTGGTATTCAACGAATGTAGAAGCCTAAAAATCGCTTTCGGGGACTTAAAAAAATCCCCTGCCCTTCACGGGCGTGCGGGTTCGACTCCCTCCACCCCCACCACCCAGTTATGAATAAACTACTGCTGAGAAAAAAACTCTCTGAATTCCTAGAAGAAGACGTAGGTTTTCAGGATATAACTACAGAGGGAATATACAGAGGAGAAAAGGTAAAAGCTGTTATAAAAGCTAAAGGAGAAGGTGTTCTCGCAGGTTCACCCTTCGTAGAAGAACTATTCTCTATGCTAGGAAATGTGAATGTTAATTTCCTCATAAAGGAAGGAGAATTTTTTAGGAAAGGAGAAATAATAGCTCAGCTCCATGGAAGTGCTAAGGAAATTCTTATGGGAGAAAGGCTAGCTTTGAATATACTTCAAAGACTTTCCGGGATTGCCTACACTGCAAGGAAATTTGTAGAAAAGCTTAAAGGTAAGAATATAAAAATTTTGGATACGAGGAAGACTACGCCCGGATTTCGTTTCTTTGAAAAGTACGCCGTAAAAGTAGGAGGTGGAGAAAACCACAGGTTTGCCCTCTACGATATGGTACTGATAAAGGACAATCATAAAAAGGTTGCGGGTAGTCTAAGGGAAGCGGTGAAGAGGGTAATGGAAAAAATATCTCCTGTATACAAAATAGAGGTCGAAGTAGAAAGCCTGGAAGAACTTAAGGAAGCTTTGGAGCTTAACATTGATATTGTTATGCTTGACAATTTTTCTCCCGAAGATGTAAAAAGAGCTGTTGAAATGTCTAAAGGGAAACTGCTGATAGAGGTTTCTGGAAATATAACATTGGAAAATGTACACAATTACGCTATCGACGGTGTGAACTTTATCTCTTCAGGTTCTATTATTCACTCCTCGAACTGGGTTGATATATCCTTAAAAATCCTTTAATGTCCCCGGGAGAAATATCTTTAAATCCCTTCATCTTTGCATACCTTAACAGTTCTTCATAACCCAGTTTTTCCTCTATCTTCTTTGAAAGGAGTAAATTTTCGCTTACAAGTTTGTTATAGAGAAAAAACTTTTCCGTATAATCCTTCCACTTTCTGAGAGCGTACCAAGAAAAGGTCAAGTTAAGGATAATTAAAACTAAAGAAGCTATCAGAAATTTTAACATTCTGTATCTATATTTTAAATCTTATGAAAGTTGCTTTTGAGACACTAGGATGCAGGATGAACCAATTTGACACCGACCTACTGAAAACAAAGTTTGCAGATAAGGGTTATGAAATTGTTTCCTTTGAAGATATAGCCGATGTTTACGTAATTAACACATGTACTGTCACTGTTGGAGGAGACCGTTCCTCAAGACAAGCTATATATCAAGCTAAGAGGAGAAATCCCAATGCTATAGTTGTCGCAACGGGTTGTTATGCTCAAGTTAGTCCAGAGGAACTTGCAAAACTTAAAGAGGTGGATATCGTTGTAGGAAATACCCATAAAGCAGAACTTATTAAAATTCTTGAGGAATTTTTAGAAAAACGCCATAAAAAAGTTGTTGTAGGAGAAATCTTTAGAGAAAAAGAAGTAAAGAGTTTTGATACCGTTCTGTACTTTGAGGGTGTAAGACCTTTCATAAAGGTTCAAGAGGGTTGTAATAAATTTTGCACTTTCTGCGTAATACCTTTTGCGAGAGGAAAAGTTAGAAGTGTAGAAAAGGAAAGGGTAATTGAGCAGGTGAAAATTCTCGCTCAAAAGGGTTTCAGGGAAATTGTCCTCACGGGAACTCAACTCTCTCAATACGGTTGGGATAGAGGATATGACTTATATACTCTGCTCAAAGAGTTGATAAAAATAGAGGGAATAGAGTTAATAAGACTTTCTTCTATGCATATAAAGGAAATGAACAGGAATTTGCTGGAACTGATAGTTTCTGAGGAAAAGATAGCTCCTCATTTTCACCTTTCTCTACAGAGTGGTTCCAATAGAATTCTCAAGTTAATGGATAGAGGCTATACAAAGGAGGAATACGCAGAAGTTGTAAATTTCATAATTGAAAAAAGACCACTTACTTCGATAGGAACCGATGTAATTGTGGGATTTCCGACGGAAGACGAAAAAGATTTTGAAGAAACTTACGAGTTTCTTAAGGAACTTCCCATAGCTTATATGCATATTTTCCCTTACTCGGATAGACCATTTACAAAGGCAAGTAGAATAAAGCCCAAAGTTCCCGAGAGGGTAAAAAAGGAAAGGGTAAGGATTCTCAAAGAGCTAGACACTCAAAAAAGGGAAATATTCTTTAACAAAAGCAAGGGTAAGAAATTAAGAGCTATTGTCATAGAGGAGGATAGGTTACTTACGGAAAACTACATAGATATAAAAAGAGAAGGATTTAAAAACGTAGGAGAGTTTGTTGAGATAGTAATTTAGTCAGAACTCAACTTCTTCATGGCTTAGGATTTCCTCCAGAAGTTCTCTCTTTTTCATTTTCATTGCCTTATCACCCAATAAGAACAAACCAAAGGTAATCAGAATTCTGTCATCCACTAAAAAACCCTTCTTGTTTCTTAAAAGAACTTTTAGGACATATTTCGCCTCTCTTTCAGCTTGCTCTTTATGGCTTTCCTCTCTAAATCTATCTTGGAGTAGAATTTCGGTGAATGTATCTTGGAGAGCTTTTTCACTCTCAAAGTAATCTAAGAGATTTTCTATAAATTCTTCCGTGGGAGTTCCTATCTTAGGAGGTTTTATTCCTTCCCTATAAAGTGTTCTCTTTAGGAGGTTTGCTCTGATATGTCCTATTCCTTTCAACCCTCCCAATGCACTGTAATCCAAGGTTATACCGTACTTAATGGAGTGGGCAATTCTGAGCATATCTTTAGTGGAAAGTTCAAGGTCTCCTATTTTTCTTATTTCTATCATAGTCCTTAGAAGGTGGAGGACATCTGTACCCAAGTAGGAAAACTCTCCCGGAGGATTTTGAATGTTTTTATACTTAAAGGTTAAACCTTCTATATAAAAGAGAAATTGATGGGTATTATCCTCATAACAGCTTTTCCCGCATGTAATTAGTTTTTCCTTTACATAAACGTCATCTTCCGTAAAGGTTTCTCCTTTTTTAACAAAGTCGTAAAGACCGTCAAATTTTTTAGTAAAAAGTAAAGGCCTTATATAGATTACTTCCTCCAATCCCAGATATTTCCTTTTTAGGAATTCTTCATAATTTAAGGGTGGCATTCCTGAGCGAACGCAGAATACAGCTTTCTCGGAAAGATGTTTTCCCTCTATGTATCCTCTCTCCTTCAGCCACTGGTATATCTGGTCTATTTGTGGCGAGTAAGCTAACTCTTTTAAAGAGTAAGTTCTTTCAAGGAATTTTCTGAAATTTTCCCCTTCATACAGAAATCCTATAAGTATAAATAAGCTTAAAACTTTCAGCTTTTCCCCCGAAAGAAATATCTCCTTGAGATAAGGTTTAAAGCTTTCTTGGAGTTTCTTCTTCATTTCCTTTTCGAGATTTTCCTCTCTCATACCGTAGGGAAGTATGTAGGAGAAACCCTTTTCTTTTATTCCCAATCTTCCTGCCCTTCCCTCCATTTGAAGTATATCGAGCATATCGGGAAAGGTTTTCCATTTCCTCCTTTCTCTATCGTAAAAAGCTCTAACGCTTATTAATACTGTATCCGCTGGAAGGTTCACACCGTAAGCGAGAGTAGAAGTTGCCACGAGAACCGGAAGCTTTCCCTCTCTGAAGGCTTTTTCTATTTCATCCCGTTCTTCTTTTGGAACGTCAGCATTATGAAAGGCAAGCTCTATTTCTTTCCTCTCTTCCTTTTCGAAGGGAGTAGTTTTATTCATTACTCCTATCTTTTCCCTATTTGCCAGTTCAAGTACGCTCCAGCCTACGCTTTTTTTATGCACGAAAAGGATTACTTGTTCATCAGGTTTCTTTAAAGTATACAGAGCCCCTAGAAGTTTATTTGCCAATTTCTCATCCTGGGGCGCATTCTTATCCAGTTTTGTAAATTCCTGAAATTTGGTAAGAGGTATGACTTTTCTCTCTAATGGAACAGGTCTCCAAAGGGACTCTATAAAAAGCTTTGCCTTTATCCATTTTGCAAGTTCAATTGCACCTGGCAGTGTAGCGGAAAGGCCTAAAATTTCATATTCTCTTTCCAAGAGATAGGTGATTATCTCTTCCAAAATCCAACCCCTGCTTCCCATAAGCTGATGTATTTCGTCTATTACTATTCCCTGGGCTTCTGCAACCCAAGATGCTTTATTTCTAAAAGCAAGGGCTAAGCTCTCGTAAGTGGAAACTATAATCTCACTTTTGGTTTCTTTATAGAGTTCAAAGATTTCTCCTGTTCTTATATCGACCCTTTTCTTAAACAATGTTCTGAGTTCCTTTGCTTTTTCATAAACGAGGGAACGAGTAGGAGCGGTAAAAATTTTCTTACCTTTTTTATCTTTCAAAAACAAAAAGGCTGTAAGGCTTTTTCCTGCGGAAGTCGGAGCACTTACAAGGGCATTCCCTTGCTCGTAAGTAATGTAAAAAAGTGTCTGAATAGGATTTAATAGCTCGTAGGGTATATTTGTATCAACCTCCTTTGCTCTTACAAGTTCAACGCTTTTAGGCTTCCCGCTAACGGTTTTGTAAACGAGTTTCCCCGAAGGAGGAGAAAGGTTAAATTCGGAACTGTCGAGAACTATATAATGTTGCATAACATGAATGAAAAAAGGAGGTTATTTCTCCGTTTTTACCTCTTTTAAATCACTTCTATCCCAATTTCCCGTTTCCGAATCTATCACATAAAGTTTTTGCTGTAGGTCAATGAGCTGATTGATACCCTTTTCTGCAAGGGTTAGCATTTCTATTAATTGCTCTTTTGAAAAGTTATGTTCTTCACCCATTGTATGTACTTCAGAAAGGAGTCCGCTACCAGTTCCCACAACGTTCATATCCACTTGTGCAGCGGAATCTTCTTCAAAGTTTAGGTCTAAAAGTATTTGGTCGTTTACGAGTCCAACACTCACCGCAGCGACAAAATCCTTTATGGGATTACCTTCTATTACCCCATCCTTTTGTAGCCTTATTAATGCATCAGCTACCGCAACGAATGCTCCGGTAATAGCAGCTGTTCTCGTTCCACCATCAGCTTGGATTACATCACAGTCAACCCATATAGTTCTTTCACCTATTTTCTTTAAATCCACAACCGTCCTCATTGCCCTTCCTATCATTCTCTGTATTTCGTGGGTTCTACCTCCTATTCTTCCCTGGACGGATTCCCTTATATTCCTTTGTTGTGTTGCTCTCGGGAGCATAGAATATTCAGCGGTAATCCAGCCCTGTCCTTTACCTTTTAACCATCCGGGAACATTTTCTATTACGGATGCAGTGCATATCACTTTGGTTCTTCCAAAGCTAATAAGACATGAACCTTCCGGATATTCGAGGAAATCCCTTATTATCTGAACCTGTCTAAGTTCGTCAGGTTTCCTTCCGTCAATTCGCATGAAAATTAATTTTACTTCAATAAAGACTTAAGCTTTTCTATTCTTCTATAGTTATATTTTCCATCTTCTTTAAAAGGTCTTTGGAATAAAATTCGTGAAGCTTTCTTCTCAAGGATATTGAAATTTTTTACTATTAGGAGTTCATCGTATAAATACCAATCTTTGAGGATTTGTTCATACTTTTTCGGATTTCTTTTATAGTTCTCAGGATTATTAATAAAGATGAACCTATCCATAAATTCCGTAGTAGCTATTTTGTTTATTATGTGAAGTAATTTTTCCATTGTGTTCCTTTCACCGCTTAATCTATCCCACAGTTCCCCCGCAAGTAGAACTTCCTGCGGGTCAAAGTATTTTTCAAACTCTATTAGATGTTTCATAAATCTACCTTTATTGCATCCTGTAGGATTATCACTTAATGGGTCGAATGGAAATCCTATGAAATATCTAATCTCTTTGTTCGGATATAGAAGCTTCAAACAGGCCTTTGCTTTTAGGATTTTCTCCTTTTCTCCTCTCATTTCTCCTGCATTTGGACGTACTGATTTTAACTCTATAGCTTCTACATAATCTTTTTCAATAATAAAGACATCTGCGGTAAAATTAGGAGCTTTTTTAAGCTTTCCTTCTTTTACGGAAAAAATTAGTTTATTTTCCTCCTCTAAATTTGGCTTTTTATTTCCGTTCTTCAGGTCTGTTATTATCTCATTTATTATTCGCTCTTGTTCTTCAAAGTATTTACAATCTTTAAAAGTTCTTTTTTCTCCATCACTCAGAATGTGTGCTACATTTTCAAAAAACGATTGCCCGAGAGTTGTATTCAGGCCATGAAA
>QNXQ01000048.1 GCA_003978875.1 Aquifex sp.
TATTAAGAGTGTTCTTTTTCTAAAGAATACAATAGTCAAACTTTTTCAAGCCTTGCAGGAAAAGAGCCTCGATAAAGTTGTAAGAATCATAGAATCCGATGTGGGTTTAACTTACAAGCTACTTAAATGGGTAAAGAATTTTTATCCCGGTAAAGCCGAAGATATTCAAACTGTAGGTGATGCGGTTCTTTTTCTAAGTATTAACGATATAGGTAATTTCGTTCTAGCTTTGGCTATGGCTGAGCTTTTTGCCGGAAGGCGAGAAGAGGAAATTATAAAGCGTTCACTCTTTAGGGCACATCTTGCGGAAGAACTGAGCAAGCTATACGTCCCAGACTATACTAAACAGGCTTACTTCATAGGTTTATTTTCCCTAATGGAAGAATTGATAGGAGAAGAACCCGCTTCTCTTGCAAGGGAATTGAAACTCAGTGAGGAAATAGTTGAGGCCTTTGAAAGGAGATATAACGAGTTTGGTTTATTGCTTTCGTTAGTAGAACTTTTAGAATTTCACCATAACGATGAGGATATATTGAAACGCGTTGCAAAAATGATTGGTTCAAGTAAAGAGGAAGTAAAAGAGGCGATTAGAAGAGCTCAAGAGAAAGCTCTTGAGCTTACTCAGTAGCGTATGAGTGTAGACCTGGGAAATAAAGATTTACTGCAAAGAAACATATAAGCACTGTTATGAAGCCGAATACTACCATCCATGCGACTTTTTTCCCTTTCCAACCCATTAATTGTCTTGCATGGAGATAGGCTCCGAAGAAAAGCCACACTATTAAAGACCAAACTTCTTTGGGATCCCAACTCCAGTATCCACCCCACGCTTCGTTAGCCCACGCCGCACCGAGAATTATGGAAGCAGTCCAGATAGGAAAAACTATTGCTATGGATTTGTAAGTAATTTCATCTAGTAGTTCTTTCCTCGGGAGAAAATTCTTCACAAATTTATTTTCTCCAAAGTATTCCTTCAAAAGGTATGCTACCGCTCCGCCAAAACCTACGGTAAAACCGGCATACCCTATAAAGGCTGTAACTACATGAAGGTAAAGCCAATAGCTCCTGAGGGCAGGCATAAGCGGAGTAATTTCATGGTTAGCTTTAAACAGAGCAAAACCGGATACCGCTACTATAACGGGAACTACAAATGCTCCTAAGATTTTAAAACCGTACTTTCTCTCTATAAAAAGGTATATAGCTCCGGCTATAAAACTCCAAAAAGTCAGAGCTTCAAACAAATTACTCCAGGGTGGATGAAATATTCCCATCAGATAACTCTCATAAGCCCTTCTTATCATTCCCGTGAGATTGAGTAATAGGGAAATATAGAGTATAGAAGTAGCAACTGCACCTGTTATCCTTTCTCTTAAAAAGAGGTAAGCCAAGTAAATTACGGAAGATAGAATATATCCGAGCAGTGCAGACTTATACCAAAAAATGTTTTCTATAGGGAGAAGAAAAGCACCCCCTATAGAAAGTAAGACACCGGTTATAAAAAGTATTAAATCTTTATTTAGTTGAAAACTTTTCTCACCTACACTTACTTCTTTCATAGCCTACAATTTACTTTTCCTCCGGCTTTACGTCAACTTTAATGTCTACTGCCACATCCTTATGAAGTCTTATCTTTACAGGGAAAACTCCCACTTCCTTTATGGGATGGTAGAACACAACATTTTTTCTCTCTATCTCGATTCCCTTTTCCTTAAGAGCGTTTACTATGTCATTTGCGGTTACTGAACCGAATAATTTTCCTCCTTCACCCGCAGGCTTTTTCACCTCTACTACTGCACCTTCAAGCTTTTTAGCAGTTTCCTCAGCTTTCTTCTTTTCTCTAAGTAGCTTTCTTTCCTTTTGTGCGAGGATTGTTTGAATGTGTTTAATGTTTCCTTCAGTAGCAGGAAGAGCAAGACCTCTGGGTATCAAATAGTTCATCGCATATCCGTCTTTTACATTAACTATATCGCCGAAAAATCCTAATCCTTCAACGTCTTTTACCAAAACCACCTTCATTTCCCATTTACCTCCTTTTAACGGAAAAGTAATGAAATTATACTACTGCTGTAAATATTTAGTTTATAATATGTAGCGTTATGGCAAAACTATCTCCGCGGGACATAAGGAGAAAGATACAGGGTATAAAGAATACCAAAAGAATAACAAACGCTATGAAAGTCGTATCCGCGGCGAAACTCAGAAAAGCTCAGGAGCTTGTTTACGCATCACGTCCTTATTCGGAAAAAATTTACGAATTGGTAGCTCATCTTGCTAAGCACGTTGATACAGAGGAAAATCCCCTTTTTGAGGTAAGAGAAGAGAAGAATGTAGATATTATTCTCATCACCGCGGACAGAGGACTCGCTGGAGCTTTTAACTCTAATGTTATAAAAGAAGCGGAAAATCTTATAAAGGAGAAAAAAGAACAAGGAAAAGAAGTAAACCTTTTTCTTATAGGAAGAAAGGGAGTTCAGTATTTCACTAAGAGAGGCTACAAGGTAATAAAGGGCTACGACGAAGTTTTCAGGAAAACTATAAACTTTTCCGTTGCAAAGGAAGTAGCAGAAACAGTGAGAGAAAGATTCCTTAATGGCGAAACCGACAAGGTTTATTTGATAAACAACGAGATGGTAACCAGAGCAAGCTATAAACCTATGGTGAGAACGTTCTTGCCCTTTGAAGCTCCGGAAGTAGAAGAGGAAATCCCCGGAGTTTACGAGTTTGAGGTATCCGAAGAGGAGTTTTTCAATTACATAGTGAATCTATATCTCAACTACCAAATATACAGAGCTATGGTTGAATCCAATGCTGCTGAACACTTTGCGAGAATGGTAGCTATGGATAACGCTACCAAAAATGCGGATGATCTTATTAGACAGTGGACTCTTGTATTTAATAAGGCTAGACAAGAAGCTATTACTACGGAGCTTATAGATATTACTAACGCTGTTGAAGCTCTAAAAGCACAATAAAGGAGGTTTTATAGATGGCGGAAGCTATAAAGGGAAGGATAGTACAGGTAATAGGTCCGGTAGTTGACGTTGAGTTTGAAGGTGTAAAGGAACTTCCGAAGATTAAGGATGGACTCAAAACCATAAGGAAAGCTATAGACGATAGAGGTAACTGGTTTGAAGAAGTCCTCTTTATGGAAGTAGCACAGCACATAGGAGAACACAGGGTAAGAGCAATAGCGATGGGTCCCACCGACGGATTGGTAAGAGGGCAAGAGGTAGAGTATCTCGGCGGACCCATAAAAATACCTGTAGGTAAAGAAGTCCTCGGAAGAATATTTAACGTTGCAGGACAACCCATAGATGAACAAGGTCCGGTAAACGCTAAAGAATATTGGCCTATGTTCAGAACTCCCCCCGAATTGGTCGAACAATCTACAAAGGTTGAAATCCTTGAAACGGGTATTAAGGTAATAGACTTACTCCAGCCAATTATCAAAGGTGGTAAGGTTGGACTGTTCGGTGGAGCGGGAGTTGGAAAAACCGTTCTAATGCAAGAATTAATTCACAATATAGCAAGATTCCACGAAGGATACTCTGTTGTTGTTGGTGTTGGAGAAAGAACAAGAGAAGGAAACGACCTCTGGTTAGAAATGAAAGAATCCGGAGTACTTCCGTACACGGTAATGGTTTACGGACAGATGAATGAACCCCCTGGAGTTAGATTCAGGGTGGCACACACCGGACTTACGATGGCGGAATACTTCAGAGACGTTGAAGGACAGGATGTTCTCATTTTCATAGATAACATCTTCAGATTTGTTCAAGCGGGTTCTGAGGTTTCCACACTCCTCGGAAGATTGCCTTCCGCAGTTGGTTATCAACCCACACTAAATACGGACGTTGGTGAAGTTCAAGAAAGGATTACATCTACAAAGAAGGGTTCAATTACAGCTATACAAGCGGTTTACGTTCCGGCTGACGATATAACAGACCCGGCACCTTGGTCTATCTTCGCACACTTGGATGCTACAACGGTTCTCACAAGAAGATTGGCAGAACTCGGTATTTATCCCGCAATAGACCCGCTGGAGTCTACATCTAAATACCTTGCTCCTGAATACGTAGGTGAAGAACATTACGAAGTTGCTATGGAAGTTAAGAGAATACTCCAAAGATACAAAGAGCTACAAGAAATCATCGCAATTCTCGGTATGGAAGAGCTCTCAGATGAAGACAAAGCTATAGTTAACAGAGCCAGAAGAATTCAAAAGTTCCTATCCCAACCTTTCCACGTTGCAGAACAGTTTACAGGAATGCCCGGTAAATACGTTAAACTTGAAGATACAATCAGGTCCTTTAAAGAGGTACTAAGCGGTAAGTATGACCACTTACCTGAAAACGCTTTCTACATGGTTGGAACCATAGAGGACGTTATAGAAAAAGCCAAACAAATGGGAGCTAAGGTTTAATTCCTTTCTCCTCTTTTCTCTACAAACCCTTTCCATAAAATTCCGAGAAAAAGGGTAATAATCCCGAGGATAAAGCTCAATACTCCTACAAATACTGTAGCATCGTACCAAAATTTCATAGGGTAAATCCTTATTAAGGTATCGGAGTATTTAAACTTCCAGGAGTAAGGGTCGAAGACTACTATATGGAATATTTCAAAAGCCTTCTTATAATCTACAAATGTCAGAGTACTTAAAAATATAAGGAAAATCGTATTAAAAATTCCAGAATATATAAGAACTCTTGGATACTTTAAAAGGATAACTCCTAAAAACCACACTAGAGTAATTAAGTAAACTGAAGGGAAATAAAGTTTGAGTAGATTTTTCACATCTTCCATATGCTTTATTTCACGTTCTGTAAATGCTTTCCTGCCGTTTGATAGTTTTTTCCTTTTAAATTTCTCCATATCTTTATCTGACAAAACAGCTCTCAGACCGAGTTTAGCAAGCTCTAAACGCTCATCTTTTGTCATTCCCCACTTATCCTTCGGAAAATTTTCCTTTGAGTATTCCCACTCTATGAATTTTTCCGTAAAAGCTATCCTAACCGAAATGCCTATGGAGATGTAGGGAAAGATAAGGATTAATAAAAGAGTCAATAATTTTTTCACTTTATCTGAAAACATTTGTGAACTTGAGGAATGACTCTTACGGTGAAATTTTCCATAAGCAGTTCTTTTTGTAAACTCATGGCTTTTTCCAGCATATCTTTTCTGTTGCTTTCGGGTTGAAGTACTACTTTGCCTTTCCTTAGAAACTCTTTAAATTCATCTCTCAGAAGAACTTCCTTATTTAGCTCTTCGTCAACCACAAACTTCAGTTCTTTTGCATATAGAAGTATTTTGGGATGTACGAAAAATCTTGCCACAGCCTTTGGAGAGCAGGTTATGTGTATACGGGAAGCTAATCTATCTATGTCTTCTATCCATAGAGTCCCATTTGTTTCTATTTGAACGGAATAGCCTTCATCTAATAAAGTCTCTACAAGAGAAGGCAGTTCCTTATGGGCAAAGGGTTCTCCTCCGGTGATAACTACGTGTTTAGCTGAAAACGAAGTGAGCTCCTTCATCAAATCTGATAATTTCCTGTAGTTTTTCTTAAAAGAAAGGGCTTCAGGCTGGTCACACCAGGGACACCTTAGATTACAACCTTGCAGTCTAATAAATACGGAGGGAAGCCCCACAAGGAGCCCTTCTCCTTGAATACTTTCATAAATTTCATTTATAGCTATCAGAGTGTTGGTTTTTCGTACCTTATCTCGTAGCATTCTATCTGGTCACCTACTTTTACATCGTTGTAATCTTTTAATTTAACTCCACACTCGTACCCTGCACTTACTTCTTGCACGTCGTCTTTGAATCTCTTTAAGCCTTCTATTTCACCGTCGTATATGACAACTCCTTCTCTTATTAGTCTTGCTTTAGCTCCCCTTACCAACTTTCCGTTTAATACATAACATCCTGCTACAGTACCGACTTTCTTTATCTTGAAAGTAGCCCTTACTTCTGCCATTCCGAGAATTTCTTCTTTCTTTATAGGCTCAAGGAGACCTACAAGAGCCTTCTTGACATCTTCTATAGCTTCGTAGATAATTCCGTAGAGTTTTACGTCAACTTTTTCCTTTTCCATAAGCTCCCTGGCTTTAGGGTCTGGTCTTGTGTTAAAGCCTATAACTATTGCTCCTGAAGCTTTTGCAAGCATAATATCGTTTTCGGTAATTCCTCCAACAGCACCGTGAATTATCTTTACCTGAACTTTTTCATTGGAAAGCTCTTCGAGAGATTTCTTTAAGGCTTCTAGAGATCCCATAGTGTCAGCCTTAAGGACTATCCTAAGTTCTTTAGTTTCTCCAGATTGTATTTTCTTGTAGATATCTTCTAACCTTATAGTTTGAAGTTTTTCTTCCCTTTCCTTCTTTTCCTTTCTCTTTTCAGCGATTTCCCTGGCGGTCTTTTCATCGTCTACTACTATTAATTCATCCCCTGCTTCAGGTAGTTCTTCAAAACCGAGAACTTCCACGGGAGTAGAGGGAGGTGCTTCCTTTATTTGTCTTCCTTTGTCATCAAACATTGCTCTTACTCTTCCGTAGGTTGTTCCGGCGACAAAGTGGTCACCTATTTTGAGAGTCCCGTCTTCCACTATAACTGTAGCTACTGGCCCTCTTTTCCTATCCAGTTTTGATTCTATGATTGTTCCCCTTGCTTTTTTATTGGGATTAGCTTTCAGCTCAAGTATATCAGCGAGAAGTAATACCATTTCGAGCAATTGGTCTACATTTTGCCCGGTTTTAGCAGATATATCTACGAATATGGTATCTCCTCCCCACTCTTCGGGAATCAGCCCATGTTCTGAGAGTTCCCGTCTAACTTTCATAGGGTCAGCGTTTGGTTTATCAATTTTATTTACGGCAACAATTATCGGAACATCAAAGGCCTTGGCGTGGTTTATGGCTTCTATGGTTTGAGGCATAACACCATCGTCTGCAGCAACAACGAGGATTGCTATATCTGTTACCTTTGCTCCTCTAGCTCTTAGTGTTGTGAATGCTTCGTGTCCGGGAGTATCGAGGAAAGTTATCTTTCTACCATCGGGTAATACCACTTGTGAAGCACCGATGTGTTGAGTTATTCCTCCTTTCTCCCTTTCGGCAACGTTTGTATTTCTTATTCTGTCAAGCAATGTAGTTTTACCGTGGTCAACGTGACCCATCACCACTACTATCGGAGGCCTGGGTTCTAACTCTTCTTCCCTTACTTCTTCTTGCTCTTCTATAATTTCTTCTTCGATTTCCTCTTTCTTTACTTCCGCAAGGTATCCGAAGGATTCCGCAACTTCTACTGCGACTTCCGGTGGAACAGGCTGGTTTATCGTTGCAAGAACTCCCCTCTTCATAAGCTCAGCTATTACTTTATTTGCAGGTACATCTAAGAGTTCGGCGAGTTCTCTTACGGTAATTATTTCGGGTATCTGGATTATTTTTATTTCTTCCTCTTTCTTCCTTTTCTTTTCCTTTTCTTTCTTTTCTTGTTTTTTCTTTTCTTTTTCTACTTTATGCTCAAGTTTTCTCAGGATTTCCCTTTCTTGTTTGGACATCCTTACTTTAGGTTTTTCTTCTTTCTTCTCTTCCTTCTTTTCCTCTTTCTTTTGAGGTTTAGCTTCCTCTCTCTTTAGTTCCCTTACTTCTACTCTTGGTTTTTCCTCTTTTTTAGCGAGTCTTTCCCTTTTTTCCCTTTCCTTCCTTTCAAGGATTTCCCTTATGAGTT
>QNXQ01000045.1 GCA_003978875.1 Aquifex sp.
AAAAATTATAAACATATAACGGCAATAGAAGTTGCGGGTGGAGGAAGACTAAGGTATATAGTAGTGGAAAATGAAAACGTTGCGAAAGAATGTATAGATTTGGCCAAAAAATTAAATCTCGGAAGGTTCAGTTTTATTCCTCTGAACCGTATAAAAGTAGAAAGTAAACCATTGAGATACCCAAGAGTTAAGGGAGCAATAGACTTTGCCGTGAACCTAATCGAATACGATCCTATCTTTGAAAACGTTATAAGGTTTGTCTTTGGAGATACTCTGATTGTGGAAGATTTCGATAGTGCTAAAGCGATAGGTATAGGAACCTATAGAATGGTTACTTTAGACGGTGAACTTTTTGAAAAAAGCGGAATAATTACAGGAGGTTCAATTAAAGCAAGTGGAGAGTTGAATAAAAGGTATTATGAAGAACTTTTAAATGAACTTATAGAAAAGGAAAAGAAACTTAAGGAAGAAGAATCAATAATTCAGAGGAAGATAAAAGACATTCGTTCTTTATCCTCCGAAAAGTTTGCACTGTTAAAACTAACTGAAAAGAAAATAGAAGAACTATTGAGGGAAAATCCTGAAGATTATGCAAATAAATACGAAAATAGAATAAAAAAATCTGAAGAGTATCTGGAAATATTGAAGAATAAATATAATGAAATAGAAATCAATTTGAAAGCTTTAGAAGATGAAATTGAGTATTATGAAGAAAAATTAAATAACATAAAATTAAAGGAAAGTGATGTTAAAAAACATTATTCCCAAACTGGTCTTGAGGAAAAAAGAAAAGAGTATAGCAAAATAAGAAAAAAGGTAGTGGAGAAACAAATACATATCCGGGAGCTTGAAAATGAAATAAATAAAAGAAAATATGAATTAGAGTACATAATAAAAGAAATTCAGGAAAAGAAAAAAGAAAAAGAGTACCTCAAAAGGAAAATTGAAGAACTAAGGGAAGATATAGAAAAGCTAAAAACATTCAAAGAGAAAACTTCTCAAGAGATAAAGGAAATAGAAGGAAGTGTATATAACTTCTTTAAGGAAAGAGAAAAACTTGAAAGGGAGATTTCCGAGTTAAAAGCTTACCTCGAGGAATTGAAACTACAGCAAGAAGAATTGAAAGAGAAAATTTATGACAGGGAAAAAGAGATAATTAGTCTAAAGGATAAACTAGGTACTATAGAAGAAAAACTCTCACAGTATAAGGATTTAGAAATAGGAGAAGTAAAAGAAAGTATAAGTAAACTTAAAGAAGAAATAAATAAAGCTAAAAGAGAAATTGAGCTTATCGGTAATGTTAATTTCCGTGCACAAGAAGATTATGAGCAAGAACTTAGCCGTTTTAACGAGTATAAAGAAAAACAAATCAAATTAAAAGAGGAAAGTAAAGCTATTAAAAATTTAATAGAAGAGATAGAGAATAAAAAGAGAAAAGTTTTCCTTGAAGCCTTTAATACTATTAATAAGAACCTGAAGAGAATCTTCTCTTTCCTATCACCGGGCGGCAGAGCTGAGATGTTCCTTGATAACAAAGAGGACCCTTTTTCAGGAGGTATACAACTTACAGTAAAACCTAGGGGGAAAGACGTTCAGTATCTTGAAGCAATGTCCGGAGGAGAAAAGACACTTGCTGCTCTTTCCCTGATATTTGCGATACAGGAATATAAGCCTTCACCGTTCTATTATTTTGATGAAGTAGACGCTCACCTAGATGAAGTAAATGCGAGAAAAGTAGGAGAACTTATAAGACAAAAATCCAAAGAAGCTCAATTTATAGTAGTTACCTTACGGGAAGTAGTTGCTTCTTTTGCGGACAGGATTATAGGCGTAAGTGCCAGAGGAGGAATATCGGAAGTTTTTGCTCTTGAAAATAAGACTTTAGAAGAGTTGATAAAGAAAGATTAACCGCCGGCGATGGCGGGTACTATGGAGAGTGTATCTCCGTCTTTTAATTCTGTATCCAATCCTTTTAAAAATCTTACATCTTCATCGTTTACGTAAAGATTAACAAACTTCCTCAGCTCACCGTTCTCGTCCACTAACCTTTCCTTAAAACCGGGGAACTGCTCTTCGAGTTTTTCTATAGCTTCCCTAACACTTTTTGCATCTACTTCAACTTCTCCCTGGCCGTTGGTTAATCTTCTTAAAGGAGTAGGAATTCTCACTGTTACTGCCATTTCTTACCTCCGTTTAAAAAATTTTAAACGAATCGATAAAAATCTGTTGGGAAATAAAAATAATAGCATATTATAAACTCTTTATATAAAGAAGGTTCAATAAATTATAAGTAAAATCTATCAAAAAGCGGATATTCACTAATGTTTAATAACACATAAAAAGGAGGTGGAAAAAATTATGAAAAAAGAACTGCTGGTAATCAGCTCTATTTTAACATTAGTTCCTTTTTCCTTCGCAACTAACGGAGACAATTTGATAGGAATAGGTCCAGCTTCCCGGGGAATGGGTGGAATAGGTGCCGGTATGCCCGTGGGACCCATTGATTCTATATTCAGAAACCCTGCTTGGATGAGCTACTTTAACACGAAAAAATTCTTCTTAAGCTTCGGTGGAATACTCTTTATGCCCGATGTAAAGGTAAGTTCAAAAATGCTGGTAGACGATAATCCTTCATCATCTTCCACAGGTATGTATATGGCTACCAATGGAGAAGTCAAAAGCGCTGCGGATACTTTTATGGTTCCCGAGGTCGGAATAGTTCATAAGGTAAATGAAAGACTTGCGTTTGGTATAGGTGCTTTTGGAGTCTCTGGAATGGGTGTTGATTTTAGAGATAAAGATTTAATGGAAAATCCACCTGGTTCAGGGTATTATACAAACGCTTTGTCTAAAATGCATACTACATTCCAGTTCATGAGATTAACTCCTGCGGTAGCTTACAAAATAAACGAAATGATAGCGATAGGTGCTGCACTTCACATAGCTTGGGGTTCACTTGATATGGGAGCGGAAATGTGTGAGTTCGGTGATAGTGATGGTGATATGCTATATTCACCTACAAGGTGTTGGAACGCTTCCGGTGGTCAATCACAAGATTTTGGTCTGGGTGCAAGCATAGGAGTCGCAGTAAACTTCGGAGATTTTATATACGGTGGTCTGTATTATCAGTCTCCCGTTTCTATGAAGTATAAGAATGTTTTCGATTCCAACGGTGATGGAAAGTATGAAGATATGAAACTGCAGCAACCTCAAGAGTTTGCAATCGGTTTAGGTGTAAAGCCTCTGGAAAATCTTAAATTAGGTTTCGACGTAAGGTGGATAGACTGGTCTGGAGCCGACGGTTATGGAGATTTTGGATGGGAAGACCAATGGGTATTCGCAATAGGTACAGAATATAAACCAATTGATAACTTGGCTCTGAGGGTAGGTTGGAATTACGGAAAAACACCTATAAGAGATAAAGATAACCTTGATCCAATGACTCATAAAAATAGCATTCCTAATCTTGATAGAAAGTTTTCGGATTTTGAACTTTACTGGTTTAACTTAGTGGGATTTCCTGCCATTGCAGAACATCACCTTACTTTAGGTCTCAACTGGAAGATAACACCCAATTTTGATATAGACTTATCTTACGTATACGCCTTTGAGAGTGATGTAACTGCCAAGGCTGCTTACAACGCTGGAGAAGTATCCGCTAAAATGGTTCAACATTCCATCGGTATAGGTTTAAATTGGTCTTTCTAACCCTTTTTCTCTTTCAAAACTTTTTTTAGAGCGGCTCTGAGAAATTCTAAATCTTCATCTGTGTAGCTAAGAGAAGCTGTTAATCTTAACCTTGCTTTTCCTTTCGGAACGGTGGGATATCTTATAGCCTGTAGAAAAACACCTTCCCTTAAAAGGGAATTTCTAAGCCTTAAGGCTTTTTCTTCTTGATAAACCATTACAGGGATTATCGGAGTTTTAAAGTATTTAAATTCAAGTTGGAGTTCTTTAAAAATCTTTATTAATTTGTTTTCGATTATTCTCAGATTATCTATTATATGGGGATTATTTTCAATGATTTCTAACGCTTTTTTTACTCCTGCACAAACATTAGGGGGTAGTGATGTGGAAAATATTAAACTCCGCGCTTTATTTACCAAGAATTCTATCAGAAGTTCAGTTCCGCATATAAACGCTCCGTATCCTCCCAGAGCTTTTGAAAGAGTGCCCATAACGATTATGTAATCCTTATGCTTAAGCCCGAAATAGTCTAATCCTCCTTTTCCTATGGTTGCTGTAGAGTGTGCCTCATCTATGTAAAGCATACAGTCGTATTCTTCACATATTTTCGCTAACCTTCTTAAATCCGCTATATCTCCATCCATACTGAAAACTGTATCGGTAACGATTAAAACTCTTCTGTAATTCTTTCTATTCTTTTTTAAAAACTCTTCTACGCTATCATAATCCATGTGCTTGAATATCTTTTTATCGGCTTTTGAGAGTCTAACTCCGTCGATGATGGATGCGTGATTGAGTTCATCACTGAGTATTAAATCTCCCTCACCCGCTAAAACCGGTATAACTCCTACATTGGCTAAGAAACCGCTTCCGAAAAGAAGACATTTCTGAACTCCTTTAAACTGGGCAAGTTTTTCCTCCAGTTCTTTATGATATTTGGTATAACCTGATACCAGTTGGGAAGCTCCCGAGCCAAGACCGTAATCTTTTAGAGCTTTAATACTCGCTTCGATAACCTCAGGATGTTTTCTCAAACCCAGATAGTCATTCGAACAGAAATCTTTTAAACCTTCTACGTTTATTCTTTCCCTATATAGGTTTTGTTTCTTTATTTCTTCAAGTTCCCTTTTTAGCCACTTCATCTTAAACTAAGAATGGCATTTATATCAGAGCATGTAATATGGGGTTCTGTTCCCTTTACAAATACCATATCAACTCCTTCACAAGTTTCATCGGCTAATACCAAGTCTTTTGGATTAATCTTCACTATTATGTTTTCAGGTGGTAGCTCAAAATCTTCTTCAGGATACATTTCTGTAATTACCTTCATATAGTCTATCCATATTGGTAGTGCTACTCTTGAACCAGACATATGCTCTCCGAGAGATTTCTTTACATCGTAACCGACCCAGACACCCGTAACTATATGGGGAGAAAATCCTACAAACCAAGCGTCCTGATAGTCATCCGTGGTTCCGGTTTTACCGGCTACTATACTTTTCATAGAACGAGCTCTTATACCTGTACCTTCAAGAACTACAGCTCTCAACATATCAATCAAAACTCTCGTTTCTGGTTTAGGTAGAACTTCTTTACACTGTGGTTTATTTTCTTCAAGAACCTTTCCATCTGCACTTACTATTTTCTTTATGAAGGAAGGTTTGCACTTAGTTCCCAGGTTTGCAAATACTTGATAGGCAGATGTGAGTTCGAGAGGCGTTACTTCAACAGTTCCGAGAGCTAAAGAATAATATGGTTTTAAATTATCAAGACCTACTTTCTTTCCAACATCGAGAACGATTTCAAAACCTATCTTATCCAGTAAGTTCACCGCTGCAGTGTTGATGCTACGAGCCAAGGCGTATCTTAATGTTACTCTTCCGTACTCCTTCTCGTCATAGTTTTTAGGAATCCAATCTTCTCCTTTTGAAGGGTCGTAGTAAGGTTTTGGAGAAGCATCTATGGTTGATATTTGGGTCATACCTTTGAGTAGTGCTCCCATATAGATTACGGGCTTTATAGCAGAACCGGGTTGTCTTAAAGCTTTAATTGCCCTGTTAAATTGAGAGTAAGTATAACTTCTTCCACCTACTATAGCCTTTATTTCTCCCGTTTTTACATCAATACTTACTAAACTTCCCTCTAAATCAGGTATGATTTCTACTTTATTTCCGTATAGATAGCGTACAAAAACGTATTTATGTCCCTTTATGTTTAGATTTTTAATTTCTCCGTGTAATTTTCTTCCATGTATTTCTACTTTCATAAGATTTCCGTCGTATTTTAGTATCTTTGCCACGTACACTTTTCCTTTTTTTAGCTTTTTAAGCTCCTTCTCTTTTTCATAAGCTCTTCTCATATCCTCTTCTGTTTCTGGTAAAAACGGTATTCCTATTATTTTTGCAACCCTGCTGAGACCCTCTTTCAGAGACTTTTCAGCCTGCCTTTGATAATCAATATCTATGGTAGTGTATATTTTCAGTCTTCCCTTATATGCAAGTTCTCCATACTTTTTAAAGACATACTCTTTTACCATATCGAGCAAATAATCGGAATATTTATACTTATTCTCCTTCTTGACAATCAAAGGTTTATTTATAGCCTCTTCGTATTCTTCTTGGGTGATAAAACCTTCTTCATACATTCTTTTTAGGACTAAGTTCCTCCTCTCAAGAGCTCTGTCAGGATGATAGAAAGGGTTGTACTTTGCAGGAGCTTTTGGGAGTCCGGCTAGAACTGCAGCCTCTTCTAAGGAGAGTTCCCAAACGTGTTTACCGAAATAAACCTGAGATGCGGCCTCTACACCGTAGCTACCGCTTCCGAGATATATCTGATTCAAATACAGTTCCAAAATTTTTTCCTTATTAAAGCTCCTTTCGATTTTTATAGCAAGAAGTGCTTCCTTCAATTTTCTTTCAAAAGTTCTTTTAGGAGTAAGAAACAGGTTTTTAGCTAATTGTTGGGTTATGGTACTTCCTCCTTGAACTATTTTGCCCGCTCTATAGTTAGCTAATGCAGCCCTTATGATGGCTAACGGGTCTACTCCGAAATGATGCCAGAAATTCCTGTCTTCTACCGCTATAAAAGCGTTTATCACGTGATTAGGAATTCTTTCTAATGGGACGTAAAAGCGTTTTTGTGTTCCTATTGTTCCGTAGTATCTTCCTTTTGTATCGTAAACTTCCGAAGCCTGAGGTGGTGTCCAGGTTTCAAGGAGTTTAGGGTCAGGTAGGTTTTTGTAAATAGTGTAAAGAAAGACAATGAGAACTGCTAAAAAAAGTAATAATAAAGTTCCTAAACCTAGGAATATTTTCTTTACCATAGCAAATTAAATAAATATATTACTTTTGTAAAAAAAATAAAAACTCAAATAAACAAAAGGAAAAATCGAAACCCAACAAATCAGATAAAAAAGACCACAGGAATTTAATTTACATTTGGCTTCGGAGTGTTCTTGGTAGATGCGGGAAGAACTGGAACCTCTAAAGCGTGTTTCGGTATTTCTCCGGTAAGTGCTTTTAGGAAGGCTACTATATCTTTAACTTGTTGGTCGGTTAGCTCTTTTCCGAGCTGAGTTTTAGCCATAATTCTAACAGCATCTTCTAAACTCCAAACGCTTCCATCGTGGAAATACGGATATGTATGTTCTATGTTTCTCAAAGATGGAACTTTGAATGCGAACATGTCTACTTCTTTCTTGGTTACTCCGAATCTTCCAAAGTCTACTTTTATTGTAGGTTTATCCTTCAAAACGTATGGGTATGTAACTTTCCAGTATTCTGTAATTGCTCCGAATTTTGCAAACATAT
>QNXQ01000214.1 GCA_003978875.1 Aquifex sp.
AATTACCTTTCCCTTGTTAAGTTCTACAGTTCCATCGTCCTTTCTGAGCATCAAAGCGTCAAATTCAACAGTTTGTCCAACTTCGTAAGGAAGTTTTTCCACCTTTAGCTTCATACCCTTTTCAACTCTGTACTGTTTTCCACCGGTCTTTATCACTGCATACATACTTTACGCCTCCCTTAAGATATGATTTCCCACTTTCCGCCAGCCTTTTCTATCTTCTCCTTTGCGGATTTTGAGAAAGCGTGAGCTTTTATAACAAATTTCTTTGTCAATTCTCCATCTCCGAGAATTTTAACCCTATCATTCTCATCACAAAGCCCTTTACTTGCCAGGACAGCGGGAGTTATTTCCGTTCCTTCCTCAAACAGTTTGTTTATTACGCCTACATTTACGGGAGTATATTCCTTTCTATTGGGATTCTTGAATCCCCTCTTGGGAATTCTCATATAGAGAGGTGTTTGTCCACCTTCAAAGTAAGGAGGCATCTTTCTATCACCGGAACGGGATTTTTGTCCCTTATGTCCCCTTCCTGCAGTTTTTCCGTGACCGGAACCTATACCTCTACCAACTCTCTTCCTTTCTTTTGTTGCTCCCCAGTGTGGTTGAAGGTCATGTAGACCTATCATGATTCAAACCTCCTTAAATCTCAACTATTTCTCCTTCCCAGTTTACATACCTGGTATATCCTTTCCTTCTGAGGAAATCTTCAAGGTCGGTAATTCTGGAGAAATAATAAATCCCTCTTCCGTTTGTGTAAATGCCGTCTTTATTAATTACCGTGTGGTCAGGTTCCTCCGATAAATCCCTTTCTACTACCGGAACTTCTCCGGAGAAGTCAATTTTGTAGGCTACTCCTACTAAGTGAAAAGCCTTTCTTATATTTCCCCAAACGAGAGGATTGTCCTCAAGTATCCTTACCTGTCCTCTCTTTTTTAAGCCCAAAGATTTAACAGCCTGTATATGTCTTTCACTTTCTCCTGCAAGACCTCTGAGGAGTTTAACCTTAAGCTTAGCCATAGATACCCCTCCAAGGGTAGTAGTGTTTAATATTCATCTTCGGGAGAGCGTATCTTCTATATCTCTTTAAGATTTCTTCTACCGGCAGACCTCTTTCTTCTGCAATCTGCTCCGGAGTCTTTAACTGCAGAAGTGCATCGAACACAGCTCTAACAACATTATCGGGATTGGTACTTCCTATAATCTTTGTAAGAACATCCGTGTATCCTGCTAATTCAAATACTGGCTTTGCCGCACCACCTGCAACAACACCGGTTCCACGTCTTGCAGGAAGAACGATTATTTTCGTTGCTCCAAATCTACCTATTACATCGTGAGGAACTGTCCCTTCAATTATTGGAACCCTTATAACGTTCTTTTTAGCTTTTTCAATTCCCTTGGCTATAGCCAAAGTGACTTCTTTAGCTTTCCCGTGTCCGAAACCTACATGCCCTCTTCTGTCTCCAACAACTACCAATGTGCTGAAAGAAAACCTTCTACCACCCTTTGTAACCCTTGCTGTTCTGTTGGCATAAATCAATCTTTCTTCCAATTGAAGCTCTTGAAGAATTTCTTCTATATTCTGCTGTTTTCTTCTTTCTTCTATCATTCTGTCAATATCTTTTCCGCCCATATCAACCTCCTTAGAACTCCAGTCCCATTTCTCTGCATTTATCTGCAAAGGCTTTTATCTTACCGTGATACTTAAAACCACCTCTATCAAATACAACCTTCTTTATACCCTTCTCTAAAGCCCTTTTAGCTATAATTTCAGCCACAACTTCGGCGTCCTTTATGGATTTTCCTCCCCTTTTTCCGGTAATTTTTTCGAATTCGGGATCTAGTGTTGATGCACTCACCAGTGTATGTCCTATGGTGTCATCGATTATTTGAGCGTAGAAATGATGAAGACTTCTGTAAACGCAAAGTCTCGGTCTTTCAGGAGTTCCAAAAACTTTCTTTCTTATTCTTTTATGCCTTCTTATTCTCTTTTCCCTTCTCGTCTTTATCCTAGGCATGTCTCAACCTCCTTACTTCTTACCCGCTGTCTTTCCGGGTTTTAGTTTAAGCTGTTCACCTTTGTACCTGATACCCTTACCTTTATACGGGTCTGGTTTTCTGAAGCTTCTAATCTCTGCCGCTACCTGACCCACCCTCTGTTTATCTATTCCGTGGATGTGAATTTCGTTGCCTTTTACCTCAATCTTTACGTCCGGAGGAATAGGGTATATATCCGGGTGAGATTTTCCGAGATGCAATTCCAAAACATTTCCCTTTAGCTGAGCTCTATAACCGAGACCGTGTATTTCAAGTATTTCCGTAAATCCTTCCGTGACACCCTTAATCATGTTTTTGACTAAGGCTGCCATTGTTCCGTGAATCGCTTTGTGAAAGCTTCTATCGGAAGGTCTATCGAGCTTTATCCACCTCTCTT
The DNA here is from genome assembly GCA_003978875.1 of Aquifex sp. Classification (GTDB taxonomy): domain Bacteria; phylum Aquificota; class Aquificia; order Aquificales; family Aquificaceae; genus Aquifex. The sequence continues at coordinate 2,435 of QNXQ01000214.1, forward strand.
GTTGGTTTACGGTCACTTTTATATCGGGATGAACATTTAAATCCAGTTTTCCTTTTGGACCTTCAACCACAAGTTTATGTTCTTTTTCGATGTAATTTACCTTTACGTTTTCGGGATAAGGTATAGGCTTTTTTGCCAGCCTTGACATTTCCCTTCCTCCTTACCAAACAAAGGCTATTACTTCTCCGCCTTTTCTTATCCTTCTGGCTTCGTGGTCCGTCATCACTCCCGCATCGGTGGAAACTATTGCTATTCCTAGTCCTCTCTTCACGTAAGGCATTGTCCTTACACTGGCGTAAATCCTTCTTCCACCCTTAGAAACTCTTACTATGTTGGTAATGGCACTCTTTCTCTTTTTAGGGTCGAGATATTTTAAATAAATCTTTAAGGGATATTGGGTTCCCTTGTTGTAGTCAATGAGTTGTTGTAAATACCTTTTCATCTTAGGATTGGGAGATTTTTCTGCAAGTTCTTTCATTTTGTTAAACTCTTCTTCGTACTTTTCCCCTTTAAGTGCTTCCCAATCCTTGATGAACCCTTCCTTTTTAAGAACGTCAAGTATTCTCTCTTTGAGTTTTGATGAAGGAACGTAGAGAAAATCATCCCTTCTCATAATGGCGTTCTTAATAGCGGAAAACATATCCGCTATCGGGTCTACAGCGCTCATCTCAAACCTCCTTCAAGCTGGCAGTTGGGCTGTGAACCCCTTACCAGCTTGCTTTTCTTACTCCGGGTAAATCACCCCTCAAAGCATGTTCCCTAAAGCAAATTCTGCACATGTTAAAGTATCTAATAAAAGCTCTCGGTCTTCCGCAAATAGGGCATCTATTCTTCTTTCTGCTTTTCCACTTTGGGTAATACATTAAATCTTTAGCTACCTTAGCTTTTCTCGGCATATTTACCTCCTGAAGCTAAACATTGTATCACATAGACCTTATAGGTAAACCTAGGAGTGAAAGTAACCAATAAGCTTCTTCGTCCGTCTCCGCGGTGGTGTTGATGATTATGTCCATACCTCTTATCCTGTCTACCTTGTCGTAATCTATTTCAGGGAAAACAATCTGTTCCGTTATACCGAAAGCGTAATTTCCTCTTCCGTCAAAAGAACGTGGATTTAATCCCTTAAAGTCTTTTACCCTGGGAAGAGCTATGGAAATGACTTTATCGAGGAAATCCCACATCCTTTCTTTCCTTAGAGTTACCTTACAACCTATGGGCATACCCTTTCTGAGCTTAAAACCTGCTTCCGATTTTCTTGCTCTTGTTATTACAGGTTGTTGACCTGTTATGGCTCTCAGGTCTTCTACAGCTCTTTCCAGTTGCTTTATATCCTGAACTGCTTCACCTACACCCATATTAACGACAATCTTTTGTATTCTCGGAACTTGCATAGGATTCTTATACTGAAATTTCTGAATTAGCTTAGGAACCACTTCTTCCTTGTACTTCTTGTAAAGCCTGGGAACGTATTTTGTCTCTGTTGCACTCATATCAGCCTCCCTTTATCACCTTTTCACTAACCAGGTCTATGTTTTCATTACACTTTTTGCAATATCTATACTTTCTCCTTACGTTTTCTTCCTCAACTATTCTAAAGCCGACCCTTGTTGGTTTTCCGCAATTGGGACAAAGGAGCATTACATTGCTTATGTCTATAGGTCCTTCCGTTTCAATAATTCCGCCTTCCCTTACTCCTTCAATGGGCTTTACGTGTTTCTTTATGAGCCTCACTCCTTCAACTATTACGAAACGTCTCACGTATACGGGTTCACCCTTTTTATTTCTCCTTTTAACCTTTTCGTATACCTTGAGAACTTTACCTTGCTTGCCCTTTTCCTTCCCTCTTATTACTACTACTGTGTCTCCCTTTTTTATCTTCGCTGCCATTAAACTACCTCCGGAGCTAAGGATGCAATTTTGGTATAGCCTTTATTTCTTACTTCTCTTGCAATAGGTCCAAGAACACGGGTTCCGAGAGGTTCTCCGTATTGGTTTAGGAGAACACAAGCGTTATCATCAAACTTTATATAACTCCCATCAGGTCTTCTTACTTCTTTTGCCGTTCTCACGATAATAGCTCTGTAAATTTTCCCTTTCTTTGCATTTCCCTGAGGTAGTGCTTCCTTTACCGTAACGGTTACAACATCTCCTAAAGTTGCATACCTTCTGGGAGCATAAGGTATACCAATTACTTGAACCTTCTTTGCACCGGAGTTATCCGCAACATTTAAATAAGTTTGCCTCTGTATCATGGCTTATCACCTCTCCGTTAATGAGTAAGGCAAATTAGTATTATAGCATAGAATAATGTAATTTATAGCTTTTTTATTAGAATTTCAAACAAGAGTATTACTATTATTAAATCGCAAAAACTCCTTCTGCAAGTTTTATGTCCAATGTTTTACCAAGAATTAAGTTAACGAGAAAATCAAGATTTTGGGAAAAGTCTGTAAAGAATAGCTCCAAAGTGCTATTTCCTTCATCTTTTACATATCCCGATAGAGATTTTGATATGGCTTCGGAAGAATCTATTACTTCAACATCCTTAAGAAAATTTTCTATTTCCTTTTTGAGTAAAGGATAGTGGGTACATCCCAGAATAAGAGTATCTATTTTTCCTTTAAAATCTTTTAGATAATGTTCTATAACTTTTCGTGTTATATCTCCTCCTATTAATCCTTCTTCAACGAGTGGAACAAATAAAGGACACGCTTTTGATAATACGTAAGCTCCTTCCTTTTTTAAAAGTTCTTGATATACTCCACTTTTTACAGTCGCAGAAGTTCCTATTATACCTATCCTTTTATTTTTCGTTCTTCTTAAAGCTTCACGAACTCCGGGTTCTATAACACCAAAAACCGGAAAGTTCATTTCGGTTTTTAGTCTTTCAAGAGCGTAAGCACTTGCGGTATTACAGGCTACAACCAAAAGGTCTATACCTTTCTCTTTCAAAAAATTAGCACACTCAAGAGAATACCTTATCACCGTATCTTTTGACCTTATCCCATAAGGAACTCTTGCGGTGTCTCCTAAGTAAACTATATCTACGTTTTTATACCTCTCTCTTATGGCTTTGAGGACTGTAAGCCCCCCTACACCGCTGTCAAAAATACCGATTTTCATACTATCCATTTTAAAAGTGTTAAAAAGGATTGCCCCCGCAGGGGGATAAAGGGAGGAGGCCTCAGAAATTGTAAGAAACCGTTAAATAGAAAGTCCTGCCGGGTTCAGGAACCTTCACACCTGCGGAAAATGGATTTCTCAAATAGGATAGATGGGTGTAATAAAGTTTATCGAATAGGTTATTAACACCCGCTATTAAACGAAGGTTTTTATACTGAGCTCCCGTTTTTAGGTTAACCACTCCGTAGCCTGACGTTTTTTGTTCCTGGAGGTCACTGTCTACGTTGTCCTGTGTAGAGCTGAGGATTGTTTCCACTTCACCGAAATAGTTTCCTGTGTCATATCTCAAAGCCAATCTTGCGGTGAGTGGAGGAATTTCCGCTATATCCTTATCGTAAATATTTTTCTCGGGATAAGTGTCTTTCTTCCTTCCTCTAGTAAAAGCAATATTGCCATCAAAGAAAAGTGTATCGCTAATAGCGTAAGTACCTTTGAACTCAAAACCGTAAAAGTAAGCATCTATGTTGGTATAGGACGTAGCCTGAGTATTAGGATTCATCATGTTCCCCGTTGAGGGAGCGGTTGCCCTGTATACGTAAATATAGTTATTTACATAACTAAAGAAGGTTCTTAATTCACCACTGTAGCGTTCACGGAAAAATTTCAATCCTATATCGAACTCCGTGTTTCTTTCAGGGTCAAGGTTTGGATTTCCTACCCAATCACCCTTTGAACTTTCCATGGTTCCCATTCTGTCAAGTGCAAAGTACCTCTCCTGAGGGTCGGGTACTCTTACGGCAGAGCCCAAACCCATAAAAAGTTCAAGTCCTTCGGTGAGGTTGTAGAAGAGTTGTATATTTCCTGAAGGGTAAAAGTCCGTTTGTGATGTGTTATCAGTGCTGTGGTAGTGAAGGTATAGGGTTTTGTTGGCTTTCTGAGAATCCGCTTGAGTTTTGGTATAGTCTACCCTTATACCTGCAACGAGTTTAAGTCGGCTTGTCAATTTATTTCTATATTCTCCAAATAATCCTACATTTACCATATCCACATCGGGAATTGTATTCTGGGTTTTGTAAGTTCCCATAAACATAGTAGTCTGAGCTTCCCAATATCTGTAGAAGGTGTCTATACCGAAACTAAGATTCTTCAATTTATATTCACTTTTGAATCCGTATACCTTTGACTTAGCAAAAGTTCCCATTTTATAACCAAGTGGTGCAGAACTGCCCGAAATCCTTTTCTGGTCTGTCATCCAATGCCTTACAGAAGAACCGTAAAACTGGGCTTTGAAATTGGAGCTTTCCAAAGAAACGTTAAGCCTATCCGTTTCATCATATATAGCGTCCATCATAAGGTACGGATAAAGGACATCCGTTGCCCTCTGATGGGTATAGTCAAGTTTTAGCTTTAGGTATTTTGTAAGTTTATAGCTAAGTTTAGTCCAGAGCGTATGAATATTGAAAGCTGTAGAGTTTACTTCGTCGGGTGAATACGCTGACGGATTACCGGGCGGATATAATTCGGTAATTTTACGCCCTTTCCCGTCTTCATAAGGCTTTGAAAATCTAAAGGCATACCCTATTAAAAATCCCAACCTGTCAGTTCCGTAGGAGAGGGAAATGGAAGGGTTAAAATAACCCCAGTTATCAAAGGATAAATTTAGATTTCCAGAAAATCCCTGTTTAGAGTCTTTTGTATTTACATTTACAGTCCCTCCTACAGCTCCGTAGTTTCTAATATCAAAAGGACCTTTTATTATTTCCACATTTTCAACTTCGGCAAAATCTATGTGGAAGATTCCAGGGTCCATACGATTTGGACATGCGTTGTAAACTCTGGCACCATCGAATAATTGATTTACTTCATCTTTTTTAAATCCCCTTATTACTACA
>QNXQ01000218.1 GCA_003978875.1 Aquifex sp.
GGAAGGAAAAGTTGTGTCTCAGTTTTTTTTAACGATGGAAATTATGCAATTTGCGGGTCTGAGTCAAAACTAAAAGATTTCTGCTCGGAGCTTACGAAGTTTCCCGAAACTAAGAATCTCGCTAGGGAAATTTTAGAAAGTTTTATAAGGTATAGAAAAAAACACTTTCAACTCAGTTATAACAGAAAAATTCTTCCGCTGGGGCTAAAGACCGCAATAATGGGCGTTCTGAATGTGACTCCGGATAGTTTCTCCGATGGGGGTAAATACTTAGAACCTGCAAACGCAGTAAAAAGAGCTGTTCAAATGGCGGAAGAGGGAGCAGAAATAATAGATATAGGTGGGGAAAGCACCAGACCAGGTTCAAAAAGGATATCCGCCGAGGAGGAGATAAATAGAATATTGCCGGTTTTGAAAGAAGTAAGAAAAGAGCTTCCCGATGTGTGGATTTCTATAGATACTTATAAGTCGGAGGTTGCAAGAATTTGTCTTGAAGAGGGAGCGGACATAATAAACGATATAAGTGGGGGGACTTTTGACCCGGAGATTATGAAAGTCGTTGTCCAGTACAGATGTCCCTACATAATAAACCACATCAAAGGCAGACCGGAAACTTGGAAAGAAGAACCCATAATTTATGAAGACGTTGTTGAAGAAATTTTGGAGTTTTTCAAAAAACAAATATCGAAACTTAAAGAACTTGGGTATAAGGAAGAGGATAAAATCATCCTTGACCCGGGTATAGGCTTTGGAAAACTTCCCGAACACAATATTGAGATACTCCAGAGATTTTCCGAGTTTAAGATTCTCGGTAAAATTCTTATGGTAGGAGTTTCGAGGAAATCTTTTATAGGATTAATCCTTGAAGGATTTTTAAATAAAAAAACTCAGCCAACCGAAAGACTATACGGAAGTTTGGGGACTCTTGCTCCCGCGGTACTCGGTGGAGCAAACATAGTAAGGGTACACGATGTTAAAGAGACAAGAGAGTTCTTGGCACTTCTCGATGCAGTAAGGACTTACGATGGAGCTTGAACTTATAAAGGAATTTTTCAATTGGAGAGATATAGCGGATATATTAGGGCTTACGCTGCTTTTTTATTTATTTATAAGATTTCTCTTCATAGCAAAAGGCCTTTATCTTCTAAGGATACTAATCCTATTCGGTATTCTTTGGACTGTTGCCGAAGTTCTCGGACTATCCACCCTTTCTTGGATTTTTGAGAAACTCTGGACTCTTATACTTTTTGCCCTTGTAGTAATCTTCCAGCCTGAAATAAGAAGAACTCTGGCAAATATAGGGAAAAGAACTAAAGTTTTGAAGATTCAAGAATACGAAGAGAGGTCTATAGATAGATTGGTGAGAGCGTGCAGGTTTATGGCGGAGAGACAGATAGGAGCTTTAATAGTTATCGAGAGAGAACAGAATATAGAGGATCTGGTTGAGGGATGCATTTATATAGATGCCCATATATCCGCGGAATTGATTATTACAATTTTTTACCCTCTCACTCCGCTTCACGACGGTGCCATTGTTATAAGAAACGATAGAATAGCCTTTGCCTCTTGTGTATTACCTCTTTCTAAAAATCCGGAACTACCCAGGAAGTATGGAACAAGGCATCGTGCAGCGGTTGGAATAACAGAACTTAGCGATGCTGTAGCTATAGTGGTGTCTGAGGAAACCGGAGAGATATCTGTGGCTGTGGAAGGGACTATCGAAAAAGTTCTTGACCCTGAGCTTTTAAAAGATAAACTTCTTAACCTCTTAGGGGTAAAGCATGAATCATAAGGAAAAACTAAAGTACATACTTGTTTCTTTCATTCTGGGATTTTCCATATGGTTCGCGGTAAACTTCGGAGAAAGACTACCTCTTGATATCACAAGGTTCGTTGAAATAAAAGGAAAAAACCCTAACTATGCTTACGAAATCAATCCTCCATTTGTGGATATAACTTTGCTCGTTTCCCGTAAATTACTCCAATCTAAGCTACTTGAAAAGGTAAAAGTGTATATCGAAGTTGATAATCTAAAGGAAGGTGAATACAAAATAAGGGTAATTACTAAAACACCTATTCCCGTATTGATTCAACCCGTTGCTGTAAATCCGTACCACGTAAAGGTTAGAATCAAAAAGGTCTTAAAGTAATCTTTGTATCGAACTTTCCCTTACCTGTATTGTCTACAGCTTCAAGGCTCTCCAATACACCATTTTGTTCTAAATCTCTTATAAATAGAACTAAAGCCCTACCGTCTACTTCCCTTAAGGAGATTACGTATTTCCCTTGCCGATAGTTTATCTCCTTCAAATTAAGACCGTACTTTTGAGCTAAATTCCTTATTAGTTCTTCATTCAAAGGTCTTGTTTCCCTGTATTCCGTATTTTCCAAAAGAAAAACGAAATCTTTAAATTTCACGTATTGGTTATTCAGAAAATTTCTAAAATCGTTAAAATCCACCATAAAAGTGTATAAGCAAAACGTAAAGAGCGATAAAATCAAAGTATAAATAATCTTTCTGGAAAGTATCACCTTATTACCACCTCAAATTCGTAATTTCCCTCGGGAGTTTTTCTTATAGAGTCCGCTTTTATATTTTTTATTAAACTCTCTTGAGCTTCACCTACCAACTTTAAGTAACCATTTTTGAACTCTATCCTGTATATCTTTACACCTTGAGGCAAATCCTTGAGCACTGTATACATAAGTTCGAGGAATTTACTCTGTTTACGCTCCCTCATATTCTTTAATTGCTCTTCTACCATAACGGGTGGTAAATCTGGGAATTTTGCGGAAAACAATTCCTTTTTTTGTTGATTTAAGGTTTTCATTATTTCCCTTTTAAGAAAATCCTTGGAAAGGAAATAGGAAATAAAAACGGTGGTTGCCAATCCAACAAAGGCAACCAAGAGCTTCTGTTCTTTAGGGGATATTTCTTCTTTCTTGAAAGTAGGTGAGTTGTCTTTAAAAACAAACTTCAGCGATGCTCCGAATGCAGAGGTAAGTTCCGGTTCACAATAGGGAATTCTCAAAACGGATTTAAATAAATCCTCTAAACCTTTTAACTTGCTGAGTCCTCCACTCAAAAGCACTTCCTTATTTGTGAGCTGAACACCTATGTTCGAAAGTATTTCTTCAATAGCCTTTTTTACCGTAGGATTGTTCATACCTTCTTCTATTTTTATCCTTTCAGCTTCCTCAAGGGAAACCCTTAACTCTTTTTGGATTTGCTCATTCAAATAATTTCCGCCTTTTAAAACTACCCTATACCTATCCAATTCGTAATTTTTTACCTCGACGAATGTAGTTTTTCTTTTCCCTAAATCCAAAATAACAAGATTAGGCTTTTCTAAAACTCTCGAAAGTCTTGCCAGAGAAAAAAATTCACAATCAAGAGAAAAGAAATCTTCGGGAGGGTTGAAATTTCTTACCAAAACCAGATAGTAAAAATCTTCGACAAGTTTAAAATCCCATAGGACTTCTCCGTATTCTTCTACTTCATATTTAAGGTATTCCCTTAACTCTTTCTCCTTTTTTATCTCCGCAATTTCTTTTTTTACAAAACAAAGGTCTGATGGAATTACGTAAATTTTTTTTCCTTTCTTCTCAGTTCTTTTCCAATCCTTTTTTAACAAAGAATAAGAAACACTGAACCACTTTTCCCCATCAATCCCTGTAAATATCATTCCTCGATGGAAGATTTTATCAATTCAAGGAGTAATAAAAGAGTCTTTTTTACGTGTTCTTTATTTTTTGCGGAAATACCAACAACGGGTATTCCTTCCTCTTCGGATATATCAAGAGCTATAGCTACATCCCTAGGAGACCACGCGTTGGGAAGGTCTTGTTTATTAGCGGCAACAACAAGAGGTATTGGGTATCTGCTTTGGAAAAAGTTTATTATTCTTCTCGCTTCGTGGAAAGTAGAAGGGTCTGTACTATCCACCAGGACAATAACTCCTAAAGCTCCCTCACCCAGTATTTCCCACATGAAATTAAATCGTGTCTGTCCGGGTGTACCGAATAGGTAAAGCTCATGCTGATTGTCTATCTTTATCTTCCCGAAGTCCATTGCAACGGTTGTCGTGTTCTTCTTTTCCTTTTCTTGGGAATGGGTTATTTTCCTTTCTGTGGTTACAGGATCGATTTCACTTACCGTCTTTATAAACTCCGTTTTTCCCGCAGCAAACGGACCCGCTATGACAATTTTTATTTTTTTAACGTCACTGTTAGTCATAGTTTCTTAATTTTTTCTATAAGTTTTGCTAAAAGGTCAAGAGAAATAGATGGTTTCCTCGTTATCTTCTTCTTTTTCCTTCTTATAGCTCCTATAGACAGTAATCCGTAAAGAGTTCTATAAAGAGTAAGCTTGTCTACTTTGCTTTTTTCCAGTATATCCTTTACCGTGTTAGTACCGTCCACGAGTTCGAGGATAAGTTTTTCCTTTTCGCTCAGGTTAGCCCTTTGAACTCTCGAATCCCAATCGGGAGACTTTTCAAAAATGAGTAACTCATCCGAGATTTTTCTTTCCGTCTCCTCAAGGGAAAGCCTCCTTGAAGCTTCCATAATAATTTGTTCAACAGGAAAATGTACGGGCACATTGTCAGGATACCTGATGAAACCCTTTGTAAAAGAAAATATTCCATCTCTATTTTCAAGCTTGGGAATGAGGAATTTTTTTATAGTTTCCGCCAAGGCACGCTCGTTTAATCGCAACTTTTCCAGGAGTTTTTCAAAATCTCTATCTACGTAAACTCTGAATACTTTATCCACAGGTCTGGCAAGTACTATCTCTCCATCCTTGACGTAATAAGCAACTGTCATATCCTTCCACTCCACTATCAGAACTCCACTTTTTTTATCTGAATACAATACCTGTAATATATCTGCAAAACTGAAAGACTTAAGGTCTCCGGTTAGAGTCATAGCTCTATATTAGCTCCTTAAGTTGTTGTTGTGCTTTCTTAATTTCCATGTAAATAAGTCCTAACTTAGCATTTTCTCCTGCTAAAGTGGTAAGCACAGCATCTTGTCCTATACCGGTTATGACTATATACCCGTGATTTCCCTTAATAGTTATCTGTTCAAGATTTCCTTTCTGGAGTTCTTCGACAACTCTTTCACCCAGTGAAAGAATAGCCGCACTCATAGCAGCTATTTTATCTTCTTCCGCATCTGGTGGAAGAACAGAAGCTATCGGAAGACCATCTAAGCTCACCAGTGTAGCCCCTTCAATCCCAGATGCTTTAATTAGCTCTTGTAAAACAGCTTGATACTTATCCATTTATTCCCTCCACTACTTGAAAAATTCTATTTCATCCTGAATTTTTTTTACAATGTTTTCAATACTATCAAGTTTTCTTTTTATGAAATTTTCCTCCGCTCCGCTCTCAATTAGCAAGTGGAGACTTTTCACCTCGTCTTCTAAATTATAAACTAATTCTTCAACGTGTTTTATCCTCAAATACAGTTCTTTCATCGTTTCCTTTAAAGCTTCTCCGAGAGCTCCTATCGGGTCAAGTCCGGTAGGAAATCTATCTATCTGGAAAATTCCTTCTCTTAGCTCCTCGATAAGACTTATCAAGGTACTTGCCTTTTCTACTGCATTCGTATACTCTTCCTCCAATTCTTTTATACTCTTTAGATAATTCTCCCTAATGTCTGCTATGCTTTTCTCAAAATTCTCCAATATTTCTGTCATTTCCTCATAGATGGGAATAGGTAATATCTCATCTTCCAGTTTATCCTTATTTTCATAGAAAAGCGTGGATATGTAATACAACTTTCCGAGCATATGTTCGAATTTTTTACTCACTATTTGGGTTATGATAAACCCGAGAATCAAGGAATAACCCAATGATATAAGAAGTGAAATCTTCCATTCCACATTTAACAAAAATTTAAGAATTAATAGTGTAGGAATAAATAAAATTAAGAAGAGAAAAAAGAAAAATTTTAAGATTTCATTTGTGAGAGAAATTTTTTTAACCGCCTTTATCTTTATTTCACCTCCGCAAATCTTATGAGTTTTATTTTATCCACATTCTTTCCAAAGGAAATTCCGAATTCCGAAAACTCACTGACTTTAGAAAGATAGACAAACCCTTCTATAACCTTCATAGCGTAAAGCTCTTTGTTATCTTTCAAGTAATTATATATATCCTCTTCAAATATAGCGTTTCCCACATATCCTCTTTGGAGAGTAGAAACGTGGAAAACAACCTTGAAAGTTTTACCGTACTTTGCAAGTTGTTTTAAATCCGCATTTAGAGCCTCTTGCACCTCTTCATCGGGTAATTCTCCAAAGTAAGCCATATATAGAACATCGGGACTATACTTCTTGAGCAAGGGTATTAAATTTTTTCCTCCTTCTATGTACCAAGCTTCTTTACCTAGCATTCTCAGTCCCGTTACAAGAGCTCCGGCGAATACGGCACACAGTTGAGAATTTTCCATAAAGACTACTGCAATTTTATCGAAGTTATTCTTTCCGAGTAATTTTGCCGTTGCAAAGGCTACATCTAATCTCGGGTTTACGGTTTTTGGGTCTATAAACTTGTTTCCCTCTTTTGCATAAGTAAAGTTAACTGCAATAGGTATTGATAAAGCCACCTTTATTAAATCCCTTCTATTCATTGTTTTCCTCCTCATCCCTAAGATCCATCTCCCTCCTCATAGCTATTTTACCCGTTCTCGCCATCTCTTTTATACCGAAAGGTTTAAGTAATTCTATCATTGCATTTATCTTATCTTCATCACCTGTAACTTCTATGGTATACGTATCGGGTGAAACGTCTACAATTTTGCCTCTGAATATTTCCGTAATCCTGAGCACTTCATCCCTTGCCCGTGCAGAAGGTGTATAGACTTTTATAAGTGCTAGCTCTCTTTCTACATGGGGAACGTCCGTTAGGTCTGATACTTTTAACGTATCAATGAGTCTTCTTAGTTGCTTTACCACTTGTTCTATAACAATATCGTCCCCTATAACCTCTATGGTCATTCTGGAAATACCCTTTTCGTGGGTTTCACCTACGGATAATCCCTCTATGTTGTAACCTTTACCCGCTATTAAAGTCGCTATTCTCGCAAGAACTCCCATTTCATTTCTTACTTTTACGGTTATTATGTGTTTTCTAACATTTCCCTTCCTTATTTGGCGTGTTTTAGAAGACTTTACAACTTCAAAATCTGTTTTTCCAACGGTATCTGCCATAACCTCCTCCTGGCAAAAATATAACCACTTTTATTTAACTTTAACTGAATAAAAGAAGCTTTCAATAGCAGGAACAAAAATTTGGGTTGCTAACAGCTAACCAATTTCTTAACAATACTTGACAATTTTATTTGGAAATGTTAAGTTTTTATTCGTGAAAGCATACAAAGTAGGACGAGCGTCAAAAATGCTTGGAGTTCACCCAAATACATTAAGAAAATGGA